>JAHJDR010000425.1 GCA_018812345.1 bacterium
GTCATTAATGTTTTCATCATCAAAATTGCCGCGGCTGATATAGCCAACACCTTTCCAGTCATCAGGAACACCCGCATCTGAAATGGGGTCTGAAAAGGTATAGGGCCCCACAAGTTCAAGCTTAGCTTCATCAGCTTGCATGCCTTGGAAAAAGTAAACACGAAAAACACCTGTGTCAGGATCACCTTCCACACGGTCGAGAAAACCATCGCCATTAAAATCAATCCAATCAGCAGTATCTGAAATATAACCGCGAGACTCTTCATCTTGAATAGGATCTAAAATACTGACTACATCCACACCATCAACAATAATAGTATCATCATTAACTTCAGGAAGGGCCCAACCAACGCCATTTTTATTAAAAGCAATGGCAATAGCGACTTGATCATCTTCTTCACCTTCTTCATTAGCATAAGTGCCTTTAAAAACACGATCAGGCAGACCATCACCATTCATGTCACGGATAAAGGTGTGTGTGGTTTCAGGATTGTTGTAAACTTCAGTGCCTTCATAAATTTTTCCGGCGCCACTATGTGGGTGCCAACCACGCGCTTCTTCCACAGGGTCACGCCAAAAGCTGGGTGTAGATTTAAAAGCATTTCCAATATTGTAATAAACCCAAAAGCCGCCTTCATCAGGATCACCAATCACACGATCAACAAGACCATCACCATACATGTCAATAAAAGCACGTTCACTATTACTGCAACCTGCCCAGGGGCCTTCATGAGGGTCATCCCAAGGCACAGGTGAATCAAATCCATTCCCATTATTAATCCAGACATACATGTCAGTACCGAGGATAGTTTCACCATCATCAAAGGCAACATTGGCTTTTACGCGATCAGGGAGTGAGTCGCCGTTCATATCTATGAGATGGGCAAATTGATAGAGTTGGCCATCATGGGCATAAAAGGCATCAAGCTTTCCATAGCAGCGGAACGTATCTGTGCAAGAAGATACTGCTGAATCCATCCATTCACTGCGATTTGTAATATCTTCAAAATCAACGCCATTATTATGATACACTTTGAGCATGGGTAGGTGATTATAATTATGGGCCACAACTTTATCGACAAGACCATCACCATTCATATCGGCAAATTTTAAATAAGAATCATCATAACCTGTTTGTTCTACTCCCCAGAATGTCGTTGTGCCGGTAAAGATTTGACTTGCTGATGACCACTCTAAGTCATCTTGTTCATAGTATTCAAATTCTGTTTCTGGGAGCGTTGTGCCATCAGCACCGGTGTGTTCAATGCGGCTGAGTTTTTGATGGCGGTTCCACGCGTCTTGCTCATAAGTAAAATCAAATGTTTGCAACACTGTGAGGCCATCACGGATTTCGACTTGTTCCAGTTGTTGGATCAAGTGGTCAGCATTGAGGTAGCCATCACGAAAGGTTGGAAAATAGGGTAGACCACCGCCTGTGAAGGATTTAAAATTAAAAAAGATTTTAATGTTTTGATAAGAGATGTAGCTTGGGAGTTGGTATAAGCCATAGCGTACTGTAACCTGGTTGCCATTGGCATCTGTAATTGAGTTAAGCACCCATTTTGACACCCATGTTTGCATGTTCATTGAAAAGACATCAATGGGGTCATCAATTGAGGTGTGCTGCGATTCGTAACGAGAATCACTGTCTTCACCAAAACGATAGGTGCGTCCATTTTTATCAATGACAACCCAACCCATATCCACAATATCTGTGATGTCAGTTGTGTCTCTTAAGTGGAGGTAAATATTATATGCGCTTTGTGAGGTGGCACGGTATTCATCGACGCGTGTTCCTGTGGCAAAAGAAAGACCATAGAGTGAGGCCACATCAATGTTTTCGTCAACCAATGTGAGTGTTTCTGTTTGGCCGGCAAAGCGCACACGAAAGTGCTGGCCTGCGTAGTAATTTGTGTTGCCAAAGGATCCGGGTAGGCGCTCGATGGAGCCTAAATCCAAATTCCAGCCATAACCCATAATGCTATTATGGTTTTTACGAGCGCTATCATAGGTGAGTAATATTTTAGGTTCAATACCACCACGTGCGGGCGGTACAGGGATGCGTATATTGTACATGGCAGAGCCTGTAAACTCATTGGGCTGAAGACCAGAACCACCAGCACTCAAACCACCACTACTACTTGTTAAGTGACTCACACCAACAGCTGATGTTGTGCGTGCCATGGTTTGTGTCGATAAAATAATGCTCAGAACAAAGAAAAGACACAGAGATAATTTGGATAATTTTGTCATAAATACCTTACCTTATTAAGACAATTACCCCATATGTATTCAAGATTTGTACCAAGACGAGAACAATTATTAACCTAGTAATAACGACATGTTAAGGAGTTTGTGATGATTAAGAAGTGTAAACCTGTTCGAATATCTTAACAGATCTGTTTTAGATTTTGGACAGGATAGATTTTAGTTTTTATCGAAGAACGGAGCATTTTTAGCTACAATTTCTTTAATCCAGGGCATTTCAGGAAATTCACTAGGATGTGAACCCGTTGCTAGATAAATTTCTTTAAACCCTTTTTCAAATAGGTCTTTGGCTATAATCTCACCTTTAACTTCATCTTTTAAGTTTGAATCAATATAGAGTGGGGTTGATGTATCAAACAAGTCTATTTCACAGAGAAATTCTTCAGGTGTTTTATAAAAGGCTACGTTCTTTTTGCATATTTTTGCCACAGTTTTCCAGGACGCATGTATTAGGGGGTCATCGTCAATGAGAATGGCATCTACTGAACTGTTCGATGGTTCGATTTCATCTTGCTCTTTTTCCTGAACGACTCTTCCTTCGACCCTTCGACCCTTCGACGCTTCGACGCTTATTGAAATAGGTACAAAGCCTGCCAAATTCTTAGGAAGTAATTTTACGCCAAGATGGGCACATTCATTGCGAATATCAGCTTCTTCATAGTGGCTAGTGACAAGGATGGCATGCTGGGCAAGATTTAACTCTCTAATCACATCAAGGCCATTGAGATTGCTGCCAATGAGCTCATAATCAAAAAGACAAATCAAAGAAATTTTATCTAAAATGTTTTTATTGTTATCGTAGTAATGAATTAAACTATTAGGGTTTTTAAAGTGAAGGATGTTTTGTGTGGGAACATCCAATTCTCTTAAGCGATTATCCCAGACTTGGTGTATCGAGCTATCATCATCTAGGATGAGGATGTAGGGTAGGTTGTTTTTGACTTTGGGCAGTTTTATCTCAGGGACAAACCAGGAGGGTGCTTCTTGTTTAGGCAGATCAACTATTACAGATGTTCCTTTGTTTATTTCAGATGAGATTGTTAGCTGACCACCCCATGATTCGATGGTAGTTCTTGCATGATATAAGCCTAAGCCCTGTCCTTTTTCTTTTCCAAAAGAAGCGCCTTTAGTTGTGAGTTTTGGGAGAATGTCCGCAGGAATTCCTTTGCCATTATCTTTAACAATAATCTGTACGCCCGTGTCAGCGGGGCGTAGGGTTGTTGTAATAGATCCATTACCGGCGATGGCTTCTGCAGCATTATTGATTAAATTTGAAAGAAAACGTTTAAATTCTTTTGTTTGAATTTTAGCAAACAAACCATAAGAGGCTCTATCAATGCTTGAAGATATAATTAAATTGGGTCGTGAGGAAAACTGAGTTCTTTTTTCTGAAATAATA
>JAHJDR010000060.1 GCA_018812345.1 bacterium
AACTTTGAGCAAATCCAATGATTTGCCAGCCCCCATGGCCGAGTAACGAAAATAGAGTTTTGACATTTTTCGTGCCTTTCTTTCAAATATAAGTCTATTTCAGTGCTTTCTCTGGTAGACTGAGATCCAAAAAAAATCAATCATACTTATTACATGATATTATATTGTATAACTTGTTAAAATATAAAGGGAACTAGGTTATGCTTTTGGGATAATGTTAAACTGTGAACTTTTTTTACATTGTTGGGGATAGTCGATATTATAATGCAAGCCAATGGATTCTTTTCGTTTCAAGGCTGATTTGATAGTGAGGTCAGCGACACAACAAATATTTCTGAGCTCTAATAGATCTGGTGTGAGGATGAAGTTCCAATAGTATTCTTTGATTTCTTCTTTAAGAATATTAATTCTCGTTTGCGCTCGATAAAGACGTTTATTGCTGCGAGCGATACCCACGTAATTCCACATGAGACGCCTGACTTCATCCCAGTTTTGACTGATCACAACAGCTTCATCAGAATTAGTCGCCCTACCACTATCCCAACTTCGCACAACGAGGTTTTTATTTTTTTCCAGATCCTTTCTTTTGATGATATCAGTGTAGGCAAAGTTAGCATAGGCCAAGCCTTCTAAAAGAGAATTTGAGGCCAATCGATTAGCGCCATGCACACCTGTGCAACTCACCTCCCCAATAGCATAAAGGTTGGCGATGTTAGTGCGACCCTGATAATCAACTTTAACACCACCGCAAAAATAATGAGCCGCTGGTACAACAGGGATGGGTTTCTTAGCAATGTCATAGTTGAATGAGCGACATGTTTGATAAATATTGGGAAATCTTTTTTTCAAAAAATCACGACTGTGATGGGTCATGTTGAGCGTGACATATTCATCACCACGTTTTTTAAGTTCAAGGTCAATCGCACGCGCGACAATATCACGGGGAGCGAGCTCAGCATTTTTATGGTAGGCTGACATAAAACGTTTGCCTGTGACGAGTTCCAATTTCCCGCCTTCACCTCGCATGGCTTCAGAAATGAGAAAAGACTTTGCTTTCGGATGATGCAAACAGGTGGGATGAAATTGAACAAATTCTAAATTGGCTATTTGGCAACCGGCTCTGTGTGCCATGGCAATACCATCACCAGAGGCAATATCAGGATTAGATGTGTAGAGATAGGTTTTTCCGGCACCTCCCGTGGCGAGCACGGTGGCACGAGCTTTGATCGCAACGATTTTACCAGATAATTTATTGAGAACATAAGCCCCATAACAGAGATTGTTTTTTCTTCTTTTTTTCAGGTGGCGATTACAAATGAGATCAATAGCAGCATGATTTTCAAGTAATGTAATATTAGCATGTTTTTTTACATGAATTAATAAATTTTGAACGATTTCAAAACCAGTAAGGTCTTTTGCATGGAGAACACGTCTCTTTGAATGCCCACCTTCTTTGCCCAGATCAAATTCACTTTTGGTAAATCGTGAAAATCGAACGCCAATATTTAAAAGCTCATTAATGAGTGTGGGGCCTGCGCACACAACATTTTCTACGGCTTTCGCATCATTAAGATTAGAACCAGCTCGAATAGTATCCTTAATATGAGTGTCAAAATTATCTTTGCGCGCCATGACAGAAGCAATGCCCCCTTGAGCGTAGCGCGTGTTTGATTCTATGGCTTCTTTTTTTGTGAGTATGGTCACGTGATAATGATCGGCCACTTTTAGTGCTAAGCTCAGTCCCGCTATTCCAGATCCTACTATGAGAATGTCAGTGTTCATAAATTAAAAATTATTTTCCTCTAAAAATTGGGCAATACGTGAGTTGATCATTTCTGGAAATTCTAAAATCGAATAATGAGAGGCATTATTGAGTACAAATAATTCTGAATTTTTTATGCTCTTTGACATGTTAATGGCCATTTTGCTCGGTGTCATGATGTCTTTTGTGCCAGCCATGATCAGCGTTGGTTTTCGGATTTGTCCTAAAACTTGGCTCGCATCATGTTGATTCAAACGGTTGAGTAATTCAGAGTAGAGTGACAAATCTGTTTTGATCATATCTTTGGCGACTTGCTTAAAAATAGTAGAATCGAGATTTTTATTAATCATACCAAGTTTAGCGACGATTTTAATAAATTCATTGCTATCGATTACGAGTTTAGCAATGGGTCTGAGTTTTGGTTGCATACTGGGCAAGATGATTTTTAATAATTTATTTGTTTGGGGGATGACATACTTTGCCAATGGTGAGTTGAGGGCTGTATCAAAAGGGTAACCACTTGTACCATTGATGAGAATCATGCCATGGTAAAGTGATTTATGTTTGCGATAAAATTCTAAACAAACCTGGACTCCCATAGACCAACCTGCAAAAACAGCTTTTGTGATGCGTTCACGTTTTATAAGACAGGCTAAATCTTGACAGTGGTGTTTCATATCGAGGTTATTAAGATTTTTTGGTTTGTCTGATGTGAATAAACCACGATAATCCCATGTGATGAATTTGTATTGCTTGCCAAAATGTTTATAGATTGGTGACCAGGCCAACATTGTGCCCCCTAAACCATTACAGAGAATGATTTTTTTATGACCACGGCCCACAACTTGATAGCCAATTTTTGTGCCATCGAATGAACGAAAATATTTTTGATGAACTTTCATAAAGCAAAAAATAAATAGTTAAAATAATCAACAACTTATCACATGTTCACAGAGAAAACTCAAGAACAATAAGAATCAGCTTATTTTGAGAGGTAATTCAAGATCATAGATCGGTCAAAAAGTTTACCTTTGCCAATGCCAGGGCAGTCCTTACAAACCTGATTCCAGGCATGTTCAGAGCGCAGGTTCTTAAACCAAAAGGGAAATGTTTTACACTGAGAAGGGCGTAGGTCATAAATCTGACACCCATTTTCAAAGAAGAGGCAACGACCATCAGCGTGTTCTTCTAGGCTATAAGCGCTTTCAAAAGGATAGCAATGGGACTGTAAAAAATCTTTTGATGAGATATTGAGATGTTCGGCAATTTTATCACATTCTTCTTGAGTAATATAAATAATCCCAGGTTCCCCAGTGCAACAGGAACCACATTGCGTGCAGCTAAAACGAATCCCTTTATCGAAGAAGTATTTTCTATCTTTGAGGGATTTATCTAAATTATTTTTAAAATCCATAACGCTAGACGCAGTACGCAGCACGATCCCTAAATCCATCCAGCATCTACATAACTCTCATAAGTTTCTTTCAAAGCCTCATCAAGTGACTTTGTTGCTTCCCATCTGAAGTCATTAGTGAGTTTTTCGCTAGAGACAACCCAGCCGGGAGCATGAATTTGATCATAGTATTTTTTATCAAAAACATTATTCACTCCAAACAATCGGGAAAATAGCGTATTTAATTTCATAATTGTATAGAGCAAGAATTTAGGGAGTATAAATACTTTTACTTGTTTATTGAGCGCTTTTCCCACCGCTTTCCAGAGGTCCATAGATGTTGTGGGTATGGGGTGAGCTACAAAATAGATTCGGTTGTCTGTTGTGGCATCATCGCTTAACAAATCAATAGCGCAAATCAAATCAGATAAAGCAACGTAGCTCATGGGCATGGGATTTGTGCCCCCTAGAAAACCAAAACCAAATTTAGCAATTTTAAACATGTTCAATATGTTTGTGTCTAAAGGCCCAATAACTGATGGTGGTCTGATAATAGTAGCAGGGAAATCTTTTTGGCTCAGAATAAAGTTTTCTGCTTTGTGTTTTGCTTGTCCATAAGCATCTATGGGATGTGCAGGATCTTTCTCTGTGAGTGCTGCGTTGTTAGTAGAAGGTCCTGAGGCGGCTTGAGAGCTGGCAAAAATAAAACGCCTTGGAATCCAGCTTTGTCGTTTCAAACAGGCCACAAGATCTTTGACAGCTATGTGGTTGTCTTGATTATAGTGGCTAATTTTATTTGCTGTGATCGTGCCTGCTAGATGAATAACAAGATCGCATTCGGGAATGTTAAAATTTTTATCTGTAAATGATGCAAGAGAACCTGTAATGAGCGTTATATTATCTTGGGGCAAACAACTTGTTTTCTTCTCATTGCGAATGAGGGCAAAGACATGGTGACCCTGTTTCGTGAGGTGATGGCAAAGGTGTTGACCAATAAATCCCGTAGCGCCGGTGATAAAAATCTTCATGGACACATACTTATAGGATTTTAGTTTGGGAGTCTAATAATATTAGTATTTCGATATTGATATTTCGGATTTGTTTCGAATTTCGTATTTTAGTATTCGAGTTTTCTTACGTTTTATTCCCAATCAGGAACAAGTTCATCTTCATCAAGTTTTGTGATATCAATAAATGATAGTTGAGGATCTAATTGCGTGTTGCCATCATAAAAGGCTTGATAGAAAAGTATTCTATCTTCTTCATCTATAGAGTAGGCACCACCACAGGCTGATACAACAGAGCTATTTGTCAGGCGATACCATTCTCCTGGCGCATCTTTTCCAATGCGATGGATTACAAGATTTTTCTTTGTTTCATCTTCGAGATCAGTGGCACAGGTGACAACTTCGGCATTGCCGGTTCGACTGCTTTCAGAGAGACTCACCCATTCAGAATATTCTTTTTCATAGCCAAAAAGCGAGGATCCCATGAATACTTCAGGCTCCAAACCAGATGCTTTGAGATAAAAGTCTTCATCATTATTCAACCGCACAACAAAAACGAGAAAATCATTGAGAGAGGCAGTGAGATTAACAATTGAGTTTTGATGATCACCAACTTCATGTTTTGGTAAATTATAAATTAGTTCACGATTATCCCATGCATCTTTACCGTCTAGCATGTCGAGTTCAAAGAGTTTTGCATTCATGTCGCCTTCAGATGTTTCAAATTCTCCATTTACAAATAGAAACAAGCTATCTGTAGATCCCACATCAGCAAAAACCGAGCGATAGGTTGCTGTATCAATTGATTTGGTCACATCATGTGTTGCCGCATTAATATAGAGAAGCATATTTGCTTGTAAGGAGCCTTCATTTCTCAGGCGTCGTCCGTGGGCAATAAAAATATCACCATTTGTGGCTATGAATGATCTAATCGGTGGTGGTGAGAAATTGTCAGGATCAGAGAGATCTTCGTTAAAGTCATGTACGATGACAGGATCAACCCAGCTTGTCGTGTCTGTTGTTGCTGTGAGGTATTTTAGGCTTGGCGGAGACGTCTTATTAACTTTTGATAAATATATTTTTCCATCTTGTGTGATGAATATGACATTGTGTTCATTGTCGACAGAGAGATAGCGTACTTGACTGGTAATGCCTGTGGCTATGGTTTCAACACTCAAACCATCTAAGTGCAACCTGTAAAGAGAATAAGTGTCATCTGTTTCATTTGTGCCAATGTAGGCATAACTATTCTTGATTAACAAGTTTTGCCCAACGTTGATTTTATCTGTATTGGTTAGCGTTAAAGAAGGAACACCATCACTATAACTTCCATATATGGGAATACCACCATATGTTTGTGTACTCTCTAAAGGTAATATAGCAATGACATCAGATTCATTTGCCGCAATGGAAAGACTAAAGGACCCATCGATTTCAGCATTTTCAATTGTTGTTTCTTCACCATTAACAAGCATAACATATGTTGCTTCTTCCATATTTACAGCATCTTTAATACCGGTAACAGTGTATTTGCCAGCTTTTGCTGTGCTATATTTTACAGTATACGAAAGATTGAGGTCTGCTGCGACATCTTCGTAAATGAGAGATATTTTTTCCACATTAACAGCTTCAAGTTTTGCAATGGTAACAGGAATATCAGCAGGGCCTGATTCATAGAGATCTGATTCTGTTTCTGTAATTGATTCAGGTTCTGAGGCTGCAGCACCATCTCCGGCGCCATCAGCTCCTGAATCAACACCATTAGTCATTTTTAATCCAGTGAGACAGCTTGTACTAAAAATAACAAAGAGGAGAGAAAAGAGAATGGGGATAATAAACGATCTAAAATTATTCACAGCTAATACATCAATGTTGCACGGAATATCATTATTCCTTACGTTATCTATATTATACCGTAAAATGTTGCTGTAGTGTACTGTAATTAATTATAAAAATTCCGACAAATACATAATCATTTA
>JAHJDR010000426.1 GCA_018812345.1 bacterium
GAAGAAAACGAATTAAAAAAGTTTTTTATCCGCATGCGCACCGGTGAAATCGCTGGTGTGAATGTCACTATTCCTT
Source organism: bacterium (assembly GCA_018812345.1). Taxonomy (GTDB): domain Bacteria; phylum UBA10199; class UBA10199; order UBA10199; family JADGCS01; genus JAHJDR01. Next base: position 77 of record JAHJDR010000426.1, read on the forward strand.
ATAAACAAAAAGTGATTCCTTTTTTAGATAAGCTTAATCCTCATGCAGAGGCTTGTGGCGCTGTAAACACCATCATCGTAGAAAAGGGAAAGCTCATTGGTGATAACACTGACGGTCGCGGCTTTATCAATGCGCTTACGGAAGAAACAGCAATAGTCCTTATGAATACAAAAGTTGTCGTCATTGGTGCGGGGGGGGCTAGCCGGGCTGTTTGCACGAGTTTATGTGAGCAAGGGGTAAACAGCCTCACAATCATCAATCGGTCTTTAGATAAAGCCAAAGAGTTTGCCAACAAGCTAAAACAACTTTTTCCTCAAATTGATTTTCAAACCCAGCCCCTAAAGAATCTTGCTATTAGTAATTTTATAAACACAACCCTCTTAGTAAACACCACGTCACTTGGCATGACTTATGATTGGGAAGATTTAGGTTTTATAGAAAAATTAAATAAAGAAGCTATCGTTTCCGACATCATTTCCAGACCAGCTAAATCACCACTCATTAAAAAAGCTGAGGAACAGGGACTCAAAGTTAACCACGGCTATAATATGCTCCTCCATCAAGCTTATATTGGCTTTGAACTACTCACTCATGAAAAAGCACCTCGAGCTATCATGAAACAAGCAGTGCTTAAAGCCTTGGGGGTGTAATCTATGGAGAGAATTGTTATCATTGGCGCTGGCATCGTGGGTCTCCACATTGCCCATGAACTTCACCGTAAAGGTTATGATGTTTTTGTTCTGGAAAAAGAGCCTTATCTCGCTGAAGGGACCAGCGGACGCAACACAGGAGTTATCCACGCAGGTGTTTTTTACACCCCTAACTCCTTTAAAGAAACAATTTGTCTTGAAGGCAATCGCCTCACCTATGAGTGGTTGGCTACACTCAAAGTCCCTTACAATCCCTGTGGCAAATGGATCATTCCTTTTAAGGGGCAAGAAAATGATTTGGACGCGTTTTATGAAAAGGTGAGCGCCCTTCCTAATGTTAAACCTGAATTTGTAAAAGGCGATTTGTTAAAAGAAAAAGAACCACAACTCTTACAATCGCGTGCTCTTTTTATTCCATCCACAGGCGTTTTGGATGCCGCTTCTTATGTAAAAGCTTTGGCTATTTATGTGGAAAACAAAGGGGTGGCCATTACAAAAAACTGCCTTGTCACTGAAATTAATGAACATAAAATGCAAACATCACGTGGTGAGATCGATTTTGATTTAGCCATCAATGCTGCAGGTTTATACAGCGATACTTTTGCGCACTTAAATGGCCTGCAAGACTATTCCATTAAACCCTGTCGTGGCGATTATTACATTGTAAACAAAACCTTACTACAAAAACCTGTTTATCATTTGCCGCAGAAAGAGGCACTAGGACTGGGTCTGCATCTCACACCCACTCTTGATGGACAGACTCTTATCGGACCAAATGCTTTTTTCATTGATAATAAAGAAGATTACACACATCGCTCTGACGCTGAGAATTTTTATAACTCCCTCGCCTTTCATCTCACCGGTGTTAAAAAAGAACAGCTCACACCTGCCTATTCAGGCAACCGACCCAAACTATTTAAAAACAACAAACCCCATCCTGAGTTTACTATAATACAAAAAGATAATTGGATTCATTTACTAGGAATTGAGTCACCGGGGTTGACGGCAGCGCCGGCGTTGGGGAGACATGTGGCGTCGATGGCTAGTGCTTAGTGTTCAGTGTCCAGTGTTCAGTGGGGGATGGGGGACTTTGTCGCTCGATCCATAGATCCTTCGAACCCTCGAACCAATTCATACAAAGTCAATCATCCAACATAACAGAAACAATCCGCGACACCCCATCATCTTGCATGGTTACACCAAAGAGGTGATTTGTGGATTGCATGGTGCGCTTGTTATGCGTGATGACAATAAATTGTGTGTTTTGTGATAGTTCTTTTACAATTTCATTGTAACGATCTACGTTCACGTCATCAAGTGGGGCATCAACTTCGTCTAACAGACAGAAAGGTGATGGTTTGATCAAAAAGACAGCAAACAATAAGCTGATGGCTGTGAGAGCCTTTTCGCCACCTGATAACAAGGAAACAGATTGAAGCTTCTTGCCTGGTGGTTGCGCAATGATATCAACACCTGTTTCCAAAATGTTCTCAGGATCTGTGAGCTGCATATAAGCATGCCCACCTTTAAACAAGCGTGGAAAAATCTTAGTAAATTTATCATTAACCAATTCAAAAGTTTCCTGAAAACGTTTTCTTGTGGTGCGATTAATTTTTTGAATAGCACGTTCCAGAGCTTTTAAAGAATCTTCCAAGTCTTTCTTCTGTTCGGTTAAGAATATAAAACGGTCACTGAGTTCAGTGAGTTCATCAACAGCCTCTAAGTTCACACTGCCAATACTACCCATTTTACGTCGGAGCTCTCCCGCTCGTTCCGCAGCTTCGGCTTCGTCAAACTCGTTCTCATCAGGCAAATGATCTGTATAAATTTCAGATAAAACTTTTTGATAGCGCTCAAGCACTTGTTCATTATTGCGTGAGAGTTCGGCTCGAACCTCTGTTAAACGAACAGTGGCGTGATTTAAAGCATCTTTAACGTGGTTATATTTGCGATGTTTGTCTTTGAGCTCGTGCTCTTTTTCACGAACATGAGCATTAAGTTCTTCAAAGTTATTTTTGGCCTCAAGATAGGCTTTATCCACAGCATCTTTTTGGCCTAATATTTTTTGAACATATTTTTCGTAAAAAGCTATGCGTTTCTGCGTGAAGGCACATCGATTATGCATGAAGACTTCACGATGTGTTAAGCGCAGAATTTCTTGGCGTGTTTTCACGACATCAGAAATGAGTCTCTCGATTTCTTGTGAAAAATAAGCTCTTTGTTCTTTGGCGCGTGCTAACGCTATTTTTTCTTTTGTGAGTTCTTCTTGTTGGCGAATCAATTCTTTACGATAATGCTCTTCTTCACTTTTTCGTTCTGTGAGAACTAAACTAGCTTGATCATGTAAAATGGTAAGTGTTTCTGCTTCTTCTTTTAACTGTTCTAAATGTTCTTCTTCGGTTTCAAGTGCTTGCGTTGCTGTTACAATTTCTTGTGTGAGCTTACCCCGACGGGCATTGAGAGATTCCATTTCACGCGTAAAATGGAGAACGTCTTTTTCTTGATTAGCTAATTTGAGATCTTCTTCATGACGTGATGAACGGATGTATTCTAATTCACTTGTAATACGGCTAATTTTCTTTTTTAGTTCAATACACACAAAGTCTTTATCTTTAACCTTTGTAATGAGCTTGCCCACAACATCTTCGAGGACTTTAATTTCTCTTTTCTTTTCGAGAAGAGCTTTTGATGTATTTTCGAGTGTGCCACCTGTAAGAATGCCGCGATCTGAAATGAATTCACCTTCTAGGGTCACAACCGGTTTACGAAGTTTTAACCAGGCTTCAAAGGCATTTTTTAAAGAATCCACAAGAAGAACATCAGCAAATAAAAATGATGCTAAATGCTCATAACCTTGTTTCATACTGACAAAGCGTTTGAGAGAACCTTGCACACCCGGATAAGAAGAATAATCAGGTTCGGCATCAACATACATGTGATCGTCTGCCATAACAGTACCGCACTCTTTGTCACTCAGATAATTGTCATTATAAAGATTTATGTTTTGCCTTGCCACAACACGTATTTTGGAGGTTTTACTATTTGTATTTGCTTCGCCTAAAGACAAAGCAATAAAGGAACTCCGCCCCGCACTACTTGTTTTTAAATATTCAGCACAAGCAATCCCATCATTTTGTGTGGGCACCACGACAGATTGCATCCCCTCACCTAAAACAGCGGAAATCGCATTTTCGTATTGCTTGTCTACTTCGATAAAGTCGGCAACAGAACCCAAAACTTTTTGACGTTCACCTTGTTGGTGCTGCTTTAAAATATTGCGAGGACCTTCATGATAGCCTTCAAAATTTCTCTCGAGTTCTTTCAATGAATCAAAACGAGATTTTTTTGCTAAGAGCTCTTCTTTTAACGTTTGCAGTTCATTTTGTTCAAAATGAATACGCTCTTCTTCTGTTTCAAGTGTTTTTGATAAAGAGTCTGCTTGCTCACCCAAAGATAATTTCAACTGTTTGATGTCTGACAAATCCTCGTGGGTATCTTTTAATATGCTATCTAATTTTTTGTATTTTGATGTGAGTTCATCAAGCTCAACCTGATCATGTTCTTTTGTTTTTGTGAGTTCTTCTAAACGATGAGCAATGGCATCACGTCGCGTGGCAATGTGTGTGAGCTGATTGCTCGAAACATTAACATCATCTCGCGCTTTTTCTAAAGTGTTAAAAAGTTCTTGGCTCACTTTATCTAAATCGGAAACATCTTTTTCTTTTTGAATGACTGATTCATCAAGTTCGGCGCACTCAAGATCCGCCATGCTCAGCTTTTCATTGATTTGGCTAATGCCGTTTTGATCGCCTGCCAGATTGCTATTGAGTTCAACAAGCTGTTCTTCAATTTGTATTATGTCTTGTTCGAAACGACTCTCTTCATCTTTTCTGTTTTGAAGACGTGATTCTGATAATCTGAGATTATTATCCCATTCATAAACTTTTTGTTGTAAGTCTGTGAGTGTTGCTTCGACTTCTGCTAATTGAAGGCGTTTTTCTTCTACCCACACTTCATCTTCTGAAATTTCATTTTCCAGGGTTGTGCTCACACCATCAGCTTCTTTAATTTGATTCAAATAACTTTCTTGTTTTTCATCGAGCCTTAAATAGGCTAGTGAAGCCAATTTAAAATCAAGATCGCGCAATTCATCGCGAATAACAGTGAAGCGTTTGGCTTTTTTTGCCTGACGGTCAAGAGAGTTAACTTGTCTTTCCAACTCAACAATAATATCCGCTAAACGACTTAAGTTAACATTTGTTGATTCGATGCGTCTGAGAGCCGCTTCTTTACGAGATTTAAATTTTGATATGCCTGCTGCTTCTTCAATAATGTAGCGTCTTTCTTCTGGTTTGGCTGTGATGAGTTGTTCGACGCGACCTTGTTCAATAATGGCATAGGCTTTAGTGCCAATTCCTGTTCCGAGAAAAAAATCTGTGACATCTTTAAGACGAACATGTTGGCGATTAATGAAGTATTCACTTTCACCCGTTCTATAAAGATGACGTCCAATAGAAACTTCATCATACTTTTCATATTGTGGTGGAAAACCTGTGGCGCTTTTTACAAAAGTAATTTCAACACTCGACAAAGAGCTGGCTTGACGCGACTCGGAACCCACAAAAATGATGTCTTCCATGCTTTTGCCACGTAAATGTTTGGCAGACTGTTCGCCCATAACCCAACGAATGGCATCAACCACATTGGATTTACCACAGCCATTTGGCCCCACAATACATGTTATGGAATCATCAAAATCGAGTTGAACGAGATCATCAAAAGATTTGAAGCCTTGAATCCTGATGTTTTTTAATTTCACTTAATCCACCTGCCTTGACGTGTACTCTTTGCTATAAAACCGTTAATACCTAGCAGTAGCCTAAACTAACAGCACAATTTAAGGATTATGCGATTAAATTACGCAACAGCCGAGTTAATCATCGTACATTAAATGCGCAACAACAGCTTGTAAAGGTGATTATTGTTTAGTTAATAATATCGAGCTGTTACATAATGCTGTCCGTTTGATTACTCTGGTCTATTTGCCTTGTTTATAGAGGACTTGTCAACACGCGGGTTTATTTTTCTTATATTGTAATATAGGGCATTATATGGCAAAAATAGCCCATGTTCACCCAAGCATTAGCCATTGAGAAAGCCGAAAATATTGACCTTCTTCAAAAATTCATTGATCCCAAGCTAGACACCGATACAGCCTTGTTCCAAACAGCTGAAAAAATAGCAGCCATGGACAAAATCTATCAACCCAGCATCAATACCGAAACCACAGCAAATAAGTTCTTTCAGCTCATGGCAGAGGCTCATTTTCTCCCTGATCCGCAAATCATTACACAATGCTCCTTAAATGAACACCCAATGCTTTTTCCAGACACAGCCCTTTGTTTAGAAGATAACCAGGATAATATTACCAAAACCTACAACTCACAGCAACGTGCCTCCAAAATAACATTAATGTGGCTATCGATTTTTCCAAACTACGTCCTTCGCGACACATCACAGGACCTGGTGCCAAACAATGTGTGGGCCCTATCCGCTTCATGGAACTTTTTGAGAAAACGCCAAAACCCAAAGATGCCAACACGCACCTCAACTACTTTCTTAATATTAATCATCCTGACAGCAAAGACTTTATTGACTACATTGAAACAAAACCAAAAAACATACAGTTCACTCTCGGCATTACAAATACATTCATGACATCACTTGCTAATGAGAAGTCTGCTGAAAGAAAACTCTTTCACCGTCTTATTAGTATGGCCACAAAACAAAACATCAGTTATGTTTTCGTTGATCTGCTCAATAATTTTAAAAAGAATACAGGCATCGAGTCACACCTGATTTTAAACCCCAGAAACCAACTCATTTATCCCAAAGAACTCACAGCCTATGGTTTTATTAACCTCATGCCGTTCTTTAATGAAAAAGGTTTATTAGAAAACAAGCTCGCCTACACCATTTCAGAAGCCATTCATTTCATGGATAACTGTTTTGATAAAAATCTTTATGTGGAAGACTCCCTGAAAAACGCCACATTGAAGCAAAGACGCATTGCCTTGAGCATCATTGGATTAGAACCTGTGCTACAACAATACAATCCCGAAAATGGCATGCAAAAAAATAAAGTGATCTTAACACGACTTGTTAATTTTCTTAAAAAACATATGCACATGGCCTCGCATTCGCTAGGTAACAAACGTAGCTTTACGCAAAATAAAATGCGCAACACGCAACTACTAGCCCATGTTGATTTTCCGGCCTACGACCTCTGGGAAAACTCAGAAAATTATGATTATTTTCATTGTTGGCAAGACGACATTGAAAACATTGTAACCTGGCGACACACGTTAGGAGCCTCTTCAAGTCCAACAGATTTTATTAAAAGATTTTTTGATGCGCATGCCAATGGCATTTATGTATTCACACCTTAATCTGTTATTAAAGCATTTCATATATAATGAGATTTGATGTATTGTCACCAGCGTTGCCTTTATCAACAATGTAGATATAGGGGCCTGCCTGATCCATACCCATAGGTGTTAAAGCATTGATTTGCGAGTCTGTGTTTTTGAGTAAACTATCGCCTTCACCAGCAATAACAAAATCATAACCACTATTGTTAGAACCTAAAACAAATAACTCCATTTCATCTTCAGAGTTCAGCAAAGCCATAGTAAAGACAATATCTGTGACCGTTACATCTGAAAAAGCATCCTGACCAATAAATGCACTGCTTGTGGCTTCCGCATCACCAACATATTTACTCGCGCAATCAGATGTGTCAGAAGCGTCAGTATCACCTGTATTGGGTAAGTCAATGGCCCCACTTGTCAAACATTGCATCAGACCATCTTCACTGACAAAAGGGTCCACAAAGAGCAATTGGTTTTCAGCCTGTTTTAAGACTGTTATAATAGCAACGCCATTGCTCGCCTGACCGTAAGCAAAGATGGGATCAATTGCTGAAGTCCCTAAATCCACATACTGGAGTTCTTCAGCAAAACTTAAATCTAGAGAATAATCACAATTGTTATAATTAGCCTTATTAAAAACAGCATAATAATTTGCCTCTGTATCTGTGTCTGAGAATCTAATAACACCTTCAACAGATCCTACTGATAACACCTTTAAGAAAACCAAACGAGCTCTAACAGCCCCTGTTCCCGTAATAGCTGTTACAGAGCTTGGTACAAGGTCAACTGTATTCAATGTATAATAGTTAGGCTCAGAGCTGTAATAATCATGAGAATTCGTCCACGTATCAACAAAATCAACGTAGTAAAGGGCGTCCTCAGAACCAAAGAAGATACGTGTAAACTCTAATGACGTTTCCTCCCCATCAAACATGGAGGCTGAAATACACGTATCTAGCGTAGCATTATATTCTTTGTTAACAGCAAACAGATAAACAAGGCGCGGAATGGGAAGACCTTCGCCACTAAGAGCTGAAACAAATTGATCTTGATCAACGGCACCCTCACTATCAATGGGGGCTAAAAGAAGATGCTCTGATGTTGAAACCACGAGATAAAAATTACTATTGTGATCAATAAATGAATCTAGTTTAGAGGCTGCCTCACCTAAATCGATTATATAAGTTTCATAAGTACCGGCCTCTGTATCATACTTAAGAATTTCCGCATCACCATCAGCATCATTGCCCAATACATATACATAATCGAGTGAAGGATGTTTTACCACTCCTATAGCTTCTATGGGCAAAGAAATAATATTACTGCTCACACTAGCAACGCCAACAGTAACTTCCGTACAATCTGTAGGATCAAGATAAGAAATCGTGATTTGATCACTGGTTGTTGCGGGCACTGTTGTTGTAAAAGCACCATCAGAGTCAGAACTCACGTGACACTTATTATCACTGTCAAGAGTCGGGCAAACAGGCAAATCTGATGAACAGGTTGTGGCATAAGCCTCTCCCACTAGTGCATCACAAAGTTGAAGCAGGCTTATAGAAGAACTTGCCGCTTCACTCACTCCCAAAATAACAACCGTACTGGCACCCACTGAATCAGCACCACCTGTAACCGTAACAAAACCATTAGCATCAGGGGCTGAAATTGTGATGGGTTCGTCGTTATAAATATTTGGCAATGAAGCTGTGGGAGCGGCACTGCCAGAGCAAGCCATTGCCTGATAAAAAGCCGCGCACGAAACAATCAGGATAAATACTCTTATCAAAATAGAAAATTTATTGTTTTTCATATACATTTCCTCAATATTTTCTGCTTACTTGTGATCTCTGCAATTTAAGTATGCAATAGACATACCAATTTATACACATTTTTCCAGAAATATATATGCCAATAATTTGTCGCCATACTTAAAACCGTTTTCACAAGGGTTATGTCAGAGATGTTAAGCCCTGTTAACAAACACATAATACCTACCTACAATGTCCTAAAAACCATGCATGCCTTCGCATATATATTCTACTATTTTATCCTTATGACATATGCAGGAAGGCCTTATCACGCTAAATTTTTTATTATTCATATATACATGGAATACATATGTGGGTATAATAATATATTAAGAGGGGTCGATGGATCGACGGGTCGATGGATCGACGGGTCGATGGATCGACGGGTCGATGGATCGACGGGTCGATGGTTCGATAGCTCGACAGTGCGATAGCACGATCGCACGTGAGACGTACGACGAAATTATGACACAGACACCACTCAAAATCGACCAACGATACGATGTTATTAAAAACCTCGGCAGTGGTTTGTCTGGTGAAGTGCTTCTTGTTCAAGACAAAGACGGTATTAAAGCTCTTAAGTTTCTCAAAAAAGTTCAATTAAATGTATCGCGCGAAGAAGCTCTACGAAATTTTAAAAATGAATTTTCTATCCTAAAAGAACTCAATCACCCCAACATTGCCCGCATATTAGATTTTGGCTATGAAACCCGCTTGCAAAAATACTACTTCACAACGGAATTCATTGAGGGGGCTGAGCTTCATGAAGGTTGCAAAAACCAACCCATAGAACTTGTAGAAAAGATTGTTGTACAGGTTTTACGCGCACTGAACTATTTGCATGGTCGTGGTATCTATCACTTTGATATTAAACCACAAAACATTCTTGTTTACATGACTCAAGGTAAACCAGAAACAGCTAAAATCATTGATTTTGGTTTGGCTGGTTTTTCAACACCACGAAAAAAAGTGGGAACGCCAGCGTTTATGGCACCAGAAGTTATTCTTGGAGGCCATCTGGATGGTCGTACAGACTTGTATTCTTTTGGCGTACTTCTTTATCAAATATTCACAAGCACAAACCCTTTTGCCTCATCAAATCTTAAAGAAAGTTTAGATCGACAATTAAAATTGAAACCAAAAGCACCTTCTGAAGTTAATCCAGAGGTACCCAAATACTGGGATCATATCGTGGAAAGGCTTTTAGAAAAAAATCCCACACAACGCTATTCACAAGCTTCTTTAGTTATTAGAGATCTCAATTTTCTATCGAGCAAAAAATTTGAAGTCGAAACAAAAGATACAAAACTAAGCTATTTGCCAGAAAAAGGCACCTTGATTGGTCGTGAAAATGCCTGGGCCATTTTTGCCGAAATGTTTAGCGACATTTTTATGTCTGAGGCTGTTCCTGATGATAAAACACTCATCATTGAAGGCGAAAAAGGCACAGGAAAAACAAGACTTTTATCTGAAATAAAATATTTTTCGCAATTAAGAAATGTTCCTATTAAATCCCTTGAACAAATAGAATCCCAAGAACGTGCAAAAGCTTTTATCCTTATGATAGATGATGTTAACATTAATAGTCATATGGTGAGTGCTCTTATGCAAGAATTGGCCTCAGAAAAATGCCTCATCATTTGGGCCACAGAAAAAGCGCCGCAAAACTGGGCCAATAAGCACATCATCACACTGGGCAATTACTCAAAAGAGGAACTCAAAACCTATTTAGAATCTGTAACAGGATTGTCATCAGCGCCAGAAGAACTCATTAATGAAGTGTATAAACGCACACAAGGCAACCCTTTATTTGTCGCCGAGTTTATTAAAATTCTATTAGACAGTGATCTTTTATTTGATGAAAGCGGCAAATGGGATGCCACAACTTTTGAAGATATTAGAATTGATTTTCATAAACTGCATATTCCCAATAGTGTGAGTGATATTTTAGCAGATACTTTTGACAAACTTTCAAAAGAAGAACAAGAAATCCTGACGTGGCTAGCCGTAAATAAAGAGGAACTTAATCTCACA
>JAHJDR010000427.1 GCA_018812345.1 bacterium
CAAAGAGTTGGGCAACACACCAAAAGCAAGACAAAAGAAATATCGTTTAATCACAAATGAAATCATAAAAAACGATCATAGGATGCCAAAGTGTCCTTATCGCAAAGAAAACAAGTTACATTGTTTTATTGGCAATCCATTATGGGTAGAAAAGCGCTTTGGTGAGCTACAAAAAAAAGCAAGTCAGAAACGAAAAGAGTGGCAAGATAGACGAAAAGAGTTTTTGAATATGTAAGAATCACCTGCCCACTATTATCACAAGTAATAAAATCCAAAAGACCAGGATGACTGCGTTTTATTTCTAATAATTAGAAAATAAGTAACAGAATCATCTCTTAATGCTGCTAAAGATAATACGATCACAATAAATTAAATAACAAATTTATAAAATAACACAAAAGAGCAATGCCAATCACCTATAATGCGCTATTGCTGTTCATTCCTGTTCAAATGTCCTTCGTCTTCATATTTTTCTTCATATTTTTTATATTCATATTTTTTTTTATAGAAAATATGTCCGGATGTCAGGAAATCCTGATAAACTAATGTCCGGAGGTTCTGGAAGTTAGTTTTTTAAACCCGCATATGCAACTGCTCCAACAGCTACACCTAAAATGACTAAGCCACCAATAAGCCCACCTGGAGTGTTAAATGACTCGGGATCAACATTAGCTAATGACATACCATAAGGATCATAAGCTTTTGCAGGTAAGGCTTCAGAAACTTTGTACGCGAGAGCCGCAACAAGTCCGGCCTTCCAACTAAAACGAGAAGCACTTTTCAATACTGCGGCGATTAAACTGCCAGATCTGTTTGTTGTATGTCCTTGTACATCAGCGCGGTCATGTTGATGTCCTTGTACAGCAGCACGAGTAGTATTGAATCCGCCAGCATCAAAAAACATAGGTGATAACATCATAGGTGCACGAACTGATCCAGCTAACATAATACCTCCAGTAGAAATTTATTTTATTTATTGTCCTGTATGCCTTAATTTACGAGACGAGAACTAATTAGAAAAATTGACGCATAATTGCAAGAGACAAACTATAATTACATGAAATTATTATTAATATTGAAACATTAATAACCAAAGGAACATCGAATTATGAAATTCAATATCCAATAATGATTAAAGAATATCCAATATCCAGGGATTTCTTTACTTGGAGATTGGATATTCTTTAATGGATATTGAATATTGAAATTAAGTTATCACCTCAAACACACTCTCCACCCCTTCTTGAAGCCCTTTCATGTCATACCCGCCCTCAAGAACGAAAAGAATTTTCCCTGATGAGTGAGATTTTGCCAATTGAAAAAGCTGTTCATTCATATACTTGAAACCTTTTTTAGTTAGGCTCATACCACCTAAAGGGTCACGTTCATGAGCATCATAGCCAGCTGATACAAGAATAAACTCAGGTTTATAATCATCAACAGCTTTAACAATGATGTCATCAAAGGCCTTTTTATAATCGTCATTGTTATTGTATCCTGGAAGTGGGGCATTGACAGTATAGTCAGTACCAGCTCCAGCTCCTTTTTCATGACTTCCGCCTGTTCCAGGGAAAAAAGGATAACGATGAATAGAACAAAAAAGTATGTCGTCTCTATCATAGAAACTTGCTTGAGTGCCATTGCCATGATGTACATCGTAGTCAATAATGGCAATGCGTTTTTTGCCATGCTTTTTTATAAGATGTTCAGCTGCGATAGCTATATTATTAAACAAGCAAAAGCCCATAATCTGGTCATGTTCCGCATGATGACCAGGAGGTCTTGGAAATTACTATGCTTATTGTCCCTATAAAGTGAGAAATTATGTTGTCGCCTCTGTGTTGAGTCATCAGTTATTTCATCACTACTTGCATATTATGAAAGGGTCTTTAGGAACGAAACGTAATAATAAAAAACTCAGAGATCTTTTGAAGATATGTAGTGACAAAGGAAAAAATAACACACCACAAGATTACGCCAAAGCCTGTGGCTTAAAGAAAAATATCACAACGCGTTTTATGCTGCATTCTATTGAAGAGATATTATCAACTACAAAGCGCCATCAACACACCTGCAGCCACGGCTGAGAAGCTCAAGTATCTTTCATTTTCAGCTCATGATTTTATTGCCAAGGTGTTACAGCACGTTCCTGACAGATATCAAAACATGAGGAGATATGCGGGGTTCTATGCTGCTAACGTGAGGTTAAGAATTCAGCGGGCGAGGGTGGAAACTAATATTCCCAGATACCAAAACAGCCTGTGATTGAAGCATATCAGAACCAGGATCAGGGAACCATAGTTTACAAGCAGCCAATGCCTGATTATGAGA
>JAHJDR010000428.1 GCA_018812345.1 bacterium
AAAGTGATCCAGAAAAAGCGCAACAATTAAGGCTTGGCACTAGAAACATTTTCCAAAATCTACTCAATAGAGGGTATTTCATCGATGGTTTCTCTAGGAGCGATGAAAAGAATTTTTACATAGCAAGAAAGTAGTTTTAAGTAACCAAAAAAGTAACCACGAGTCAATTTATGTCCAAACACACCGGTTCGTCTCAGAAATTAGCGTTGTAAGTTATTGGAATATATACCGTGGAATTTTGAAAAGTTAAGACTAATCGCCCTTAGACCCTCTTAATCAGCGGGTCGTAGGTTCGATCCCTACATCACCTACATAAAAAGCCTCATGACCTAAAGGTCATGAGGCTTTTTTAGTGTGTGCGAAATCCAACTCATAGCCCGCTTGCAAAGCAAGCTTCAACTTAACTAATTGATAATTTTACAGGCTTAACTTATCCCCTTTTTGCAGGCACAAAGACCGTTATTATCAAGTGCCAAGAAAAAGCGAGGCAAGTAATAATATATGCTTCATCTCCAATGCACAAAAAAAGTCCTCAAAATCGTCGGTGAAACAAAAAATGGACCAGTGCCACTCAAGCCATCCTTGTTATCGTGGCACGTTAATGAATTCCGAGTTGACAGGCGTAAGCTTCTTCTTTTCACCAATGACCTGACCTATTACTCAGTATTTTGGTACCCGGCAACAAAACCTCATTTTTTGAACATGAAAAATGTGCTGGCTTCTGAGCTTATGGAGTCGCTGATGGATGCTGGTTTTACAACAGATCAGGCTGAAAGGTATTTTACTGGCTTTGATCACGCCATTTTTACACCAACAAGTTCGCGGCGAGTGTTGGGTGTGATGAATGATCTTAAAAAACATCTCACATTCTTTATGTCCGATTATTATGAAGAGCCGCTCTCTTTTAAGGAAATCACAAGAAGAATAAACAAAACACCATACCGTATCCCCGGCTACAAGATGTGTTACCCCATCGAAGCTTTCTTGGAGAGGATAGATATGGTAAACAAAGATAGCTTATGAAACAAAAGCAAAATAACAAACTTACCGTAAAAGAAAAACAACTCACCTTCAAACAACTGATTTCTTCAATCCAAAAAACAGACCAATATTTTAAAGATCAGGCAAATCGTGCTGTAAATGTGAGTTTGACTCTAAGGAATTGGGTGATTGGTTATTATATTTCAGAGTTCGAATTAAACGGAAAGACCGGGCAAAATATGGGGAAAACCTTTTGGGTGAGGTTGCCAAAGAACTTGGAAAACTAAAAATTAGCAATTCAAGAAAAAGACAACTATATGAATATATAGGCTTTTTTAGGACTTACCCTCAAATAGTGCGGACAGTGTCGGCACAATTCAAGCCAGCGTTTAATATGCTGTTAAGCTCAGCTCGTGAAAAAGTGCGGTCAGTGACCGCACAATTGGGCCTGTCATAAAAGCAAACAATCTATTTAGTGAGCAAAATCAAATTTTGTACACTAAATAGATCGGCCTTATTACAATCAACTAATTCCACATAGGTAGCGAATGTGGAATTGGTTGATTATAGTTTTTTGTGTAATGCTTACCCATTAAGTGCACAAAATTACATTGTGTGCACTTAATGGGTCGGATTTATTGACCAAGCAGTTTTTTAAAGTGATGCCAAAGATGGAGTTTATGAAAAGAGGTAACAGATGAACAATTCAATTCTAAAACCTGATGACGTTTTGTTTTTGGAACCGAGATATCGCCAGAACAGCCCTCTAAAAAACAAATTGTAGATTTATTTTACAAAGCCAGTAAAAAAGCTGGAAAGTGGCCAAACAAAGTATGGATATCGAAAAAAGACCCTTTTATTTCTATTTTCAAGACTGTTTGCGATGAGCTGAAACTGCCTTTTGCATCAGACCTGACTGCCCGTGAACTGAAACCTTATGTCTACGAACTTGAAAAATCATTTATACAATTTAAAAGAGGAGATTCAAACGATACCAGAGAAGAATTAGACGATGACGAGGCGGAGAATCTTAAAGCCTTTATTCCAGAAACTTATGGCCCTTGCCCTTGCGGCTAAGGAAAAAAATTCAGATTTTGTTGTAAAAAAGCATTTGGTGACATCACTGACGCCATGTGTTCTGCACAGGATGGTGACTTGAACAGTGCTTTAAAACACATGCAGGCTGCAGAATCCAAAGTGGGTCGCACAGCAGAAATTGTTTGTCGTCTGGCAATCTGCTGGTCATTTTTTGATAAAAGTAAATCACAACAGTTGATAAAAGAAGCCCTCAAGCTAAACCCCAATCATCCTCGTTTAAATTACATCATTGGCCTTGATGCCAAACAGGCTGGTGATTTTGAATTGGCTATCAAACATTATTTAAAAGCAATCAAATATTATCCTGTCAGTGATATTTTTCATTTAAATGAGACCTACAACAATCTAGGAAGCACCTATTATGAAATGGGGAACTATCTCGAAGCCAAACAGGCATGGGAACAGGCCCTTGTGTTTTTACCCAAGGACAGGATGACAAGAGACAATCTTCGGGAATTTATATATGAAAATCCTGAGGTGCCAAAAAGGATCAGGGAAATAAGTCCCTTTATACAAAAATATTGGGTGCGGTAAAAAAGAAACCAAAACAGAAACCACCACTCAAGATTGGTCGGAAAACATCGGGATTGATCAGAATCAGGGCGTGTAAGCAAAAAGGCTACGCACTGCGTAGCCAATTGCCTGTCTAAAAAAGTCACTCAGTGAGTGACTAATTCAAACAATAAGCAAATATGAGATTAAGCCAAATTCACCACACACTGCGTGGCGAATTGAAATACTAATATTTGTGACAAGCCTACCTCATAAATGTCCCTCAAATTAGTCACAACGAGGGACAAAAATCACCCCAGAAAGCCCCAAAAAACCCCCTCGATATACTCACAAAAGTATAGTATATTATGTGAGTGAGTGATAAATCTAAAAACATACAACTAACTGTAAATAAAGTAAAATTTACCATATATGGCCATGACAGGGATTGGTGTACGACACCAATTGATTTTAAGGCCGCTGGGAGTGATACAGGGGTTCGTTATGCTCTGCATAGCCTTTGCAAAAAGGGAATGATTAGGCGTCTAGCCAAAGGCCTTTATGATTACCCTATTATTGATGATGATCTTGGGATGATGCCGCCTGATCTTGATAAAGTGGCTAAAGCTTTAGCTCGCAAAAATAAAACCCGTATTCAACCATCAGGGGCTTATGCAGCCAATCTGATTGGACTCTCAGAACAAGTGCCAGCAAAAATTGTATTTGTGACTGATGGGTACTCTAACAAACTCAAAATTGGAAATAGAGAACTCCTTTTTAAAAAGGCTTCACCAAAAACCATGGTGCTAGCAGGCACCAAAGCGGGATTGGTTGTGAGTGGCTTAAAACATATTGGACAAAAATACATTACTCCCCAAATGGAACATCCGCTCACACGTCATTTGAAAAAATTGCCAGATAAGGATATTAAAAAAATCCATCAGCATGCGCCTGCGTGGATAAGAAATCTTGTTGATAAGTTACAAGCTCATATAAAACGGATTCTTATTATTGGTGATGTCCACGGCCATCTTGATCAACTGGTCAAAATTATAAAAAAAGATTCCTGTGATTTTGTTTTGCAAACAGGTGACTTTGGCATTTATCTGCCAACTAGCAATCTCTCTGCCATCCCCGCCCACAGGCGTGATGATTTAGGTAATTTTAATGATTATTTTGAATCAAAAAGACGCCTTCCTGTCCCAACCTATTTTTGCAAAGGCAATCATGAAGATTTTGAGTTTTTAGAAAGCTATGATTCTCAAAAACAGATCATTCCAAATTTATACTATGTACCTAATGGTGAGGTGCTTAATATTCAGGGGATTAATGTTGGGTTCTTGGGTGGCAATTTTAGTGCTAAATGGTTTGATAAACCTGTTCCCAAGTATTGTCAGAATCAAAAAATTAGAGGCTACATTCGTAAAGAAGAAATTGAAAAACTCAAACAATACAAAGGCAAAATCGATATACTTATCACACATGAGCCAAGTACTTGTCTTAATTTCTCTGCTTCTAAAAAATATGGGTGTGAGGTGTTAGATGATCTGATTAAAGAGATAAACCCCAAATATGTATTCAGTGGCCATATTCATAAATATGCCGAGGGTGTGAATGGTGAGACTCAATGCGTTTCGCTTGGGGCTATTAATTATCAAGGTACCTCGGTGTACAAATTGAGCATAGAACAAAATTCCGTATAGATAACATAAATCATAAACAACCTTAACCAATTGTTATGATTGCAGTATGTTGTTTTACTTGCTTTTAGCTATAAACTATATATTGGCAATATATCTATTTTATGCCATAATATAGTTATGACAAAAAGGGCAGATTTCATAGCATCCTTTCTTAATCATTTTAAAAGTAATCAAACATTCACTGCAAAGGATGTGGTTGAATTCTTTCATGCACATGATGAAACTTTGCCAGAAACAACAATACATTGGCGTATTTATCATTTAAAAAAACAAGGTGTTATTGAATCACTTGGTCGTGGTCTTTACAAAATTGCCAATCATACTGAATCAAAGATCACATTTAAACCCAATTTTACACGAACCCACAAAAACCTATTTACAAAAATAAAAAAACAATTTCCTCTGGCAAGTTTTTGTCTGTGGCCTGTGCGATGTTTGCATGAATTTATGGTTCATCTGCCAACAATCAACTGGACCATTGTTGAGGTGGAAAAAGATATAGCAGAATCAGTTTACTCATTCTTAAGAGAAAAAAAACAAGACGTGTATTTGAACCCTGATACCAAAACCATGAATCAAGCTGTTGCTTATGACAGAGAGGCATTAATTATAAAAAACATGGTTTCTGAATCGCCTTTGATTCAAGAAGATAAAATCAGTTACCCTAGCCTTGAAAAAATATTGGTAGATGTGTTTTCTGATAAAATAATTTTTAATATTTACCAAGGAAGTGAGTTATCCAATATTTTCAGTAACACCTTTGAAAAATATAGTATAAACCTTTTGCGTTTAAAACGATATGCCCGTAGACGACAGGCGTGGGAAGGCATTGAAAAAATATTATGATAGAAAATAAAACACACACAAAAGAATGGCTAGACAGCCTTTTAAAAAATTATCCCCATAACGATCCTATCCTTTTAGAAAAATGCTGTAAGGCTTTAACGCTTCTTGAACAAATTAAATTAGCAAAACTTGATTTTATCTTT
The DNA here is from genome assembly GCA_018812345.1 of bacterium. GTDB lineage: Bacteria > UBA10199 > UBA10199 > UBA10199 > JADGCS01 > JAHJDR01. The sequence continues at coordinate 5,264 of JAHJDR010000428.1, forward strand.
CGTGGTGGCACATCGCTTTTGTTGCTCTTTGATAGCCCCAGAAGACTTTCAATTGATATTGATGTCATCGTGCCAGGTAAACCCGATGATTTCGAAGAAATGTTATCACAATTAACTCAGCATGGTGTATTTACAAGAGTTGAGCAAAATATTAGAAAGCAAAAAGAATCCGTTCCCAAAGCGCACTATAAGTTCTATTTTGATTCTCTTGCTACCCAGGGTGAATCTTATGTGCTGCTGGACGTTTTGTTTGATAAAAACCCCTATCCAAATGTCATTCAAAAACCTATTCTGAATAAGCTTATCTCAACCATAGAACCTATTACAAAAGTTGCTGTTCCAGATATTGATAGTATTTTAGGTGATAAGTTTACCACAATCGCCCCAAACACTATTGGTATACCTTTTGATCAAAATAAAGTCTTAGAAATAGGCAAACAGATTTATGATATTGATTTTCTTTTTGACCATATAACAGATATCAGTACTGTGAGGGCATCATTCGAATCAATTGCAGCTCAAGAAATAAGCTATCGTAATAACGATTTATCTATTGAAGATGTTCTTAAAGATTCCTTTGAAATTTGTCTTGCCACTGCTTTTCAGGGAACAAAGGATAAAAAAATGTTTTCTGTGATCACTGAGGCAATGAAAAGAGTAAGAAACTTTAGTATTGAAAACAAGGGCTACACCCTTGATGATGCCTTAAGAGTTTCTGGCAAATTAGCTTATCTAATCCAGTTATTCAAAACAAAGGCCGAGTTCGAAAAATATTCAGACCCATCACCTGCTATTGACTGGGTGATTGAGAATCCTGAATATAACCGAATCAACAAAATCAAAAAACGATCTATCGAGTCTTTTTATTATTGGTTTAAAGCACTCCAGTTAATGGGTTGATGATCTACAGACAATTTCGAGTAACTTTTCGAGTAACCGCCATTCAATATTCACCCAAACACACCAGTAAGCCCCAGAAATTGACGTCGTAAGTTATTGAAATATATATCGTGGAATTTTAAAAAGTTAAGTCGTATCGACCGCAGCCCCTCTTAAACAAACGTATCCGAGCCTTTGGCGAGGATAAGTAAGTGCGTTAGTAATATCAAATGGCAAGGCGAATACGTGGAGCCTTGCCTCTTAATCAGCGGGTCGTGGGTTCGATCCCCCCATCACCTACATAGTAAACACAAGGGCTAGCGAGAAATCGTTAGTCCTTTTTTATTGCTCAAAACCTATTCATGCTCCACTTTTTGTTTCCTATGTACCTTGTGATCGGACCTGTACTAAGTCCGGACTTGACCCCCTTTTCTTTAA
>JAHJDR010000061.1 GCA_018812345.1 bacterium
CCGGGCCCTCCTAAGAAAGGATTAATGTGGCTATAGATCTTAAGGGGGTTTAAACAGCTTTTCTTTTTCATGGGCCGTGAGAATTCATATTTATTATATTCAGGGATAGATTTTGAAATGATTTGTTCATTTGTTTCGCGCGCAAATTGTTCATCAACATAACCGCCGAGATACAAGCCTTTTTCACCAACAGTGAGCAGACCAAAATCACAAATCTCTAATAAAGATTCTAGGCAAAGCAGGGGATCTGCCTCATCGAGAAGAGCAAATGCTTCAGCATCATTCATGGCAACCATGGTGATGGATTTATTAATGAGATTTTTAAAAAAATGTTTTTTCTCTAAAATGAGATCACTTGTTCCTAAACTTAAAATCACAGGCACATTATTATCATTAGCTATCTGAATGGCTTTTAGCGTGGCATTGTATAAAGGGGCACTCTCATCCCTTAAGAGAAAGGTTGTCAAAAGAAGTGCGGACGCATTTTTTATGACATCTTCTGAAATAAAGCTTTCATTGAGGTCATTCATTTTACCTTTAGCAATGCCAAAGGTTCGCTCGCCATCGGGTGTAATAAAACACATGGCACGTCCAATAGGTCCATTTACCGGTTGTAAGTAGGAAAGGTCCACATGCATGTTTGTGTTGCAGATATAATTAAAGGCATAGTCACCAACAGTGATGTTTTTTGTGATCACACCAAAGGCTACAGACTTATCATCTGTGAGAACAGAATAGTTATGAAGTGTATTGCAAACAGCGCCACCAGCATATTCGCCTGAAATGAGATTGCCTTGTTTAAGTTTGTTGTAGATTTCATCAGCTTTATTATCATCTAAGATTGTAGACTGTCCTTTTTTTAGACCTATGTTCTGCAATGTTTCTTCGTCAATTTTAGCCTCAATATCAACAATCAGCTGATCAATTCCCACGAGGTATACGCGTTTAGGATTTTGTGGAAATGTATCAAAGGGAATACGTCCCCGTTCACTTACGGGAAAATAGTGTTTTTGCTTTCTTTTTCCTGGAAATTTCATGGTTTGGCTATAAAAGGACACAAGCAAAAGAACAATAGAAAAAATAGGGTATTAGGGCTCTTGTATTGACCCAGGGGGCTTTTCCGACTACGTTAAAACCAGAATATAAACAGCAAAGAAACAACATGCAATTGAATCAAATATCTATTGTGCAGTGCTGTGTTCGAGTGCCTGAAAGTATAGATGTGGCCATTAGTTTGCCCTCAATGATACAGTCTGCTGTTATACAAACACAAGGACATACGCGTCTTGTTAGTGCTCAGAATGCGAGTGGTCGTTTTTTGAGTCAACCACAATTTGCCCGTGAAATTGATAATTTCTGGCCCGGTATAGATGCCAAAGTGCAGCAGTTATTGCTTCATGGCCCCCTCAATCCGCGGGCTCAAGAAACACCACGACAACTTCAGGATAGCTTAGGTCTTGATTCTATTGATGCTGCTAAAGACTTTGAGCGTGGGGCCTTGCTCTTACTCAACAGACATTTGCAGGATTCTGGTGTGACGGTTGCTACGCGTGCTATTTTTCCCCATGATTCCCTCGCCCCTTTTTATTACATTCCCCGTCCAGAAACAGGTTTAAATACCATTTTTGTTAATGGTCAGCATGAGGCTTTGCCGCGAAAAACTTTAGAAGAACTTATTTTATCATTCATGTTACCTACAGATCGACTGGGTTTAGCAGAAGCCTTATTTGCCATGAATGCCTACGTATCGGCCTTTTCCTTGTTACCACGCGAATTTCAGTTTTTATTAGGCAGACGTTTTTCTGAAGATGAAATGATGACAGCACTCAAAAAATTTCAAGGCATTATAAGTGATATGGGCTACGATGAAAAAAGAGTTGTGAAGGCTCAGCCAATTCAACAGGCTTCGCAAAAACCGTCTGTGCGCAAAGCCAATCACCGACAGGTCTATGAAACGCAGTTAAGGCATTTAGAGGTTGGTGTGCTGGTAAATCAAGCAAGGACTGCTTCAGCAGAAGATCTTTATCCTTATTGCTATGCCACACATAAGACAGCTGTGATCATGGCTGTGTTGCAAAATACAAATGCGGGTCCTATGCATGCGCGCTTGATAGCCGCTCATCATCAAACCTCAGCAGGCATTACCGCTTTGTGCAGTCGCACAGATTTCTTACGTGATGATGGTGTGCAACGTGGGCTTATGCGCAATCCTCAAGCACCAGAGGGTCGCTTAAGAGCAATGTTTCAGAGAATGACGCTCTTGAACGTCTCAATGAAAATTACGGGGCATGAGACCTCTCAAAAAGCGCGAACTATGGCCAAAGAAATTTTTAGAGAAAAGTTTGCTAGTAGTGCAACAGCAACAAGTGATAAGGTTCAAGTGTTAATGCGTTCGGAAGGGCGTTGTTTAGATCATTTACCAAGCGCACCCCTAGATCTAGCTACGATAAATATGCTAAAACAAAGAAAAGGTTTTTCTCATTACATGATTCAACGCTTCAAGCGTATTCCTGGGATACCCCGATCCCTGATTGTCCACATGGAACAGAACCGTAAGCCTTCGTGAATAAGAGTTTATACTGGTCAAAATAGACACATCTCGCTATAGCTTAAATCAATGATTTTCTTTGCAAATAACAGGCACATCCTGCTTGTGTTCCTTGCTATTCTCTTGATTTCAGGTGTTGTTGTTGATGAAAAGGGAAATCCTTTAGATCACGTGATTGTCAAATGGCAAAATGCAGACATTGAAACCATAACAAATGATAAAGGACAATTTACTCTTCCCATTACAAAAGAGCTCATTGCGAAACATAAAATTATTACAGCAGCTAAACAGGGTTATTATATTGGTGGTGTTGATGTGAGCAAAGATCACAAAGCTGAGAAGATTGTTTTAAAGAAAATTTCGTCAAAAGATCATTCGGATTATGTTTTTAAAGAAAATAAGTTTTGTGAAAAATGTCATCCCGCTATTATGAAAGAGTTTCAGCAAGATGCCCATGCGCAGTCAGCAACCAATCCTTTGTTTTTAAAGTTTTTTAAGGGTGTTTCAAAACTTGGCTATAAAAAAGATTTTCCCACAGCTAATGGAAACTGCTCTGCCTGTCACGCTCCTGTGATGGCCGTTAATCAAGCCTATAATCAAGACCCTCATAAGGCTCAAGGTGCGGCTCGTGATGGCGTGGCTTGTGATTATTGCCATAAAATCAAAGAGGCAAAAGTTGATCGTACAGGAGGGTATCCGGGTGTGTTGGCCTACACGTTGACACGACCGGGAAAAGATCATCAAGTATTTTATGGTCCCCTAAAAGATGTCTTTCCCAGTGAGGATAGTTATAACCCTCTTTACAAAGAAAGTCGCTACTGTGCCCCTTGTCACAATGGCACCTTCTGGAACACGCTTGTGTATTCAGAATATAAAGAATGGGAAGAAAGTGCCTATGCTAAAAAAAATATTACCTGCCAAGCATGTCATATGTCTCTTAAGCCAGCTTACGAGCGCTTTGCCCTGGAAAAAGAAGGGGGATTAAAGCGCGATCCTAAAACAATTGCCTCTCATAAAAATCTGGGTATTAAAGATGAGCTCTTTATGAAAGAGGCGATAAAACTTGAGGGAACATCGTGGATAGAAGATGGAAAACTTCATGTTAAAGCGATTGTAACAAACACAGGGGCGGGACACCATTACCCCACTGGTAACCCTATGCGAAATATGTTGCTTCTTGTGGCCGTTAAGAACACTCAGGGCAAAGAAATTATACTTATTAAAGGAAATAAATTGCCATCATGGGCTGGTGAAGAGGCAGGGTTGCCTGGCAAAGGTTTTGCCAAAATATTGGTGAATGCCACACCTTATCCGAGTAAAAAAAGACGGTCTGATTTTACGCGAATATACCCATCTCCACATTGGCGACCTGCTTATATACAAGAAGATACGCGCATTGTAGCCAATGCGAGTGATGAAACAAAATATATATTTGATCTAGGAAACACAAATACCAAAGACGTGCACGTATCCTTAAAGCTCATTTACAGACGCACGTTCAAGAATTGGCAGAAGATGATGGGGATAGATTTGCCAGACTTAGTTTTGGCTGAGGAGGTGCTGCTGGAGATAAATGATTAGTCAATCGTCGCTATAGTCGCAAGCCTGCCCCGTTTGCGGGGTCGCTCGTGGCAGACAAGGGAGATAGTATTATGACAAAGTCTTTTATATCGATGTTATCTGTTTTAGTTATATTACTCAGCATGACAACCTGTGGTGGTGGATCGAGTAGCACTGATTCTACAGTGCCATCATATACAGGTTCTTGGGATGACGTGGGTGGTCCTATTGGTGGTTTGGGTTATGATGTACGTATCAATCCCGAAGATAATGATATTATGTTTGTAACCGATAATTACGCGGGTGTGGGTTACAGTACTGATGGTGGTGAAACATGGACGCGGGCAAATCAAGGTATTAATATCAAAACAGGTCCTACCGAAGATTCTGTGCCCATTTTTTCACTCACTATTGATCCTAATGATCCTGATATTATTTGGGCAGGCACTGATGCGGGTGAGGGTTCCAACTTTGGTGTGTATAAGAGCATAGATAGTGGCGCTAACTGGACATTGAAAGCAGATGGCATCTCTAA
>JAHJDR010000062.1 GCA_018812345.1 bacterium
GTATACGGAAGCCGGTTTATTGCGCCATGCTGCCAAATCAGGGCTAGGTGAATTTTTGTTTATTCTCGCTTTTATCTCATTACAGTTAGGTATTCTCAACCTTTTGCCAATTCCTATTCTTGATGGTGGTCACATTGTGTTTATGTCTTTTGAAGCCATCACAAGACGTGAAATATCACATCGTATTCGTATGGTGTCCATGCAAATAGGCTTGGCAATATTGCTTGGTCTCATGATCTTTGTAACGATCAACGATGTTGATAATATTTGGGGATTTAAAAACATCTTAGAATCTATCAAAGGCTTGTTTTAATTTAATAATGAAGATTACATGAATGAAGAATTAAAGAATAATATTGGGAAAAAGCTTACTTTCTGTTTAGATTGTTCTGTGAAGAAGCTCACATTAGCTCTTATTGAAGATAATACAATAATTGGATCATATAATGATATTCCCCAAACAACACAGTCTGAAGCGCTGATTTCAAAGGTTGATATAATTCTGAAGCAATCACACAAAAGTATTCAAGATATATCAGATGTTCTTTTTTGTCATGGACCAGGATCTTTTACCTCTCTACGAATTGGTTTGGCTACACTTAAAGGTTTATTCTGGAATGCAAATATTTCATTGAAGCTTTGTTCTTCATTATTATTTCGTTGTTTGAGTGTTCCTGATAATAAAGAAAAAGAAATTATAAGCTCAATTCGCATGGGACGCGATCGTGTTGTTGCTGGTAAACTTAAAAAACAGGTACAGGATAAATTTGATTTTAATGAAGATATCTATTCTCTAGAAGAATTTGAAAACTCATTAAAAAAGTTTTGTGTGACAAATGAAGAAGACAAAACAGATCCACAAGCCTTTCTCACCATCTTAAAAACAAAATGTTTCATTCAATCAGATATGAAATCTGCTACGCTCAATTATATCATGGAGCCAGATATTGGCTAAAAACTGCCTTATACAAGTAACAAGCTTGTGTTAAGAAGGTAAATTATAATCATTTTCACAAAGTGAACTCCGTAACATGTTGAAATAATTAAAACCATGAGGCTTATTGTGTCTGAGTTTTTTTTGACAAGTAGTCCCCATATCACTTACAAAGCCAAACAAACAGGGGAAATAATAATGAGTTAGTCAGCAGGGCGATCATGTGCTTTATATAAGACAACTGAATTTATCTTTAACAGTCACGAGGTTTACAATGCAAAAACAAAAAAAGAGTACGGCATTATTAGTGTGTTTATTTGGGATCATGGTTTTGACAATGTTACTGGGTAGCACATCAGCATTTGCACTTAATGTGCAGAATTTTCAGCCCTCGCAGTTGTATTCAAATGGATTACAATTGCACACATCTGATGCCTTAAAAAAATGGGATATGTCTTTGGGGTTTGCAACTAACTATGTTCACAACCCTTTAGAAGTTGGAAGAATTGGAGCTGCTGCTCGTACACAAGGTCTTGTTGATCAACTTTTGACTACAGATTTTCTTGTATCAGTTGGTTTAACTGACTGGTGGACTTTGAATCTAGATGTGCCTGTTAACTGGTATCATAATATTGCTCCTGGAATTATCGCAACACGTGATAAAGGTGGACCAGAGTTTGGCGATATTCGTTTTAGTTCCAAATTTACGCTTTATAATGCCAGCAAGACTAAGCATGGTTGGGGGTTGGCATTTATTCCTTACGTAACAGCACCTACGGGTGATCAAAATGTGTTTGTTGGTTATGCCAATGCCACAGGTGGCGCTATTCTTGCTGTTGATAAAATCATAAAAAGTAATCGTTTTTATGTAAACACAGGCATTCGTTTTAACGATGAAACCCTGCAAAACATAGATATTCAGCATGAGTTTGTTTTTGGCGTTGGTTATCAACGACCTCTCATTAAAAAAGCTGATCTTGATATTATTTTAGAAATGACGGGTTCTACTACATTCAATAATTTTTTCACAGATGAAGTAACTACGCCGCTAGATTTTCATTTAGCTTTGAAAAAAGCATTTCTTAAGAACAAAAATCTTGTAGCTTATGTTGGTGGTAGTCGTGGTATAACGGGAGGTTATGGTTCTCCTGATTTTCGCGTTTTTACAGGTCTTTCCTACACTTTTTCAATAAAACCAAGGGCTAAGTTTTTACCAGGTATTGTTTATTTTAGATTTGATAAATCAGTTTTGGATAATCCTTATGAACCTATCGTTGATCGTATAGCATCTTACTATGTTCGTCATAAAAAAACACATTTTACTGTTCATGGACACACAGATGCTGTTGGCCCAAATGCTTATAATTATAAGCTAGCTAAGAAAAGAGCTGAATCTGTAAAAAAAGAACTTATACAAAGGGGTGTGCCTGGCGCTCATATTAAGGTGTTGATTCATGGTGAGGAAAAGCCAGTAGCGACAAATAAAACAATTCAAGGACGAGCACTCAATCGTAGAGCTGAAACAGATCTTTATGTAAGTGCTTTAGCAAATTAGATTTTTTGTTCGGCATTGGCCGTGACAAGGAGGTTTTTATGAAAACAATAATGAAATTATTCTTCTTAGTATTACTTTTTGTATTAAGTTTATCAATCAACCCAACGCAAGCTACCGCCCAAGTAGTCGTAGATAATGATGGCGATACATACACTGTAGGAGCTGGTGACTGTAATGATAATGATGTGAGTGTTAGTCCTGAGGGGATTGATGGCACATTAGCTGGACCCTATGCGGCACATTTTGTTATTTCCACAGCACAAGGTTTGACAAAGGGGGGCGATGTCATTGCTGCTGAGCGTTCAGATCCCACAAATGCTCTCACACATGATCCTGCAGATTTAACGAGTGTGTTTTATTCACTGGGATTTGGTGGCGAAATTGTTGTGGGCTTTCATTGTCCACTAACAAATGGTTCGGGAAATGATGTGCGTGTTTATGAAAAAACTTTTCCATCTGATACCTATCCAACAGAACTTATTGAAGTGTATGCCTGGGATGAAGTGAATGATGTTTGGATGCTGCTTGGAACGGCAGATAATTGGCCAGCGGAAGAGCGTTCGAATGTGGCGACTGATTTAGATTTAGGTAGCCTTGCTTATACAACAATGATTAAGATTGTGGATATATCAAATCCAGATTTGCATGGTGATCCTGCAGATGCTTTTGACTTAAATGGCGTTTATGCTCTGCAAGATTGTGATACGTCATGTGATGGTATTGACAATAACTGTGATTATGATCGTGATGAAAACTGCAATGATGAGTGTGCACAACCAAACATTCTTTATAATTCTGGTTTTGAAGAAGTGGATGGTCGTATAGGACTTGTAAATAGTAGTGCGCTTAATGCACTAACTTCATGGGACATTTATGATACTCTTCCTGATCTAACAGA
>JAHJDR010000429.1 GCA_018812345.1 bacterium
ATATTTCCGAGACCTACGATAATTTTCATGTTCGTTGTTCGTTTTCCGGTTTCCGGTTTCCGGTTTCCGTGTATTAAACACAAAAAACCAAACCTGGATTAATGAGCTCTATTTACTTTGTTCCTTCTATAAAATCAATGCAGCACAAATCTTTTGATAAAAAAAGGCGCCCGATAATTCGAGCGCCTTTAGAAATAAACGATCAACGGTAACCGAAAAACAATAACCGATATTATTTTTTCTCTTCTTCCTTCTTAGCTTCACCAGCTTTTGCATCACCTTCAGCAGGTTTTGCATCGCCTTCAGCTGCGGCTTCAACACCGTCAACGCCTTCAGCACCTTCAACAGGAGTAACTTCTTCTGCTTTCTTTTCTTCAACAATCGCAACAAGTGTTGGATCATAACCTTCTTTAGCACGAACGCCTTCGGGAAGTTGTACACTAGATAATTTAATGTTTTGACCAATTTCCATTTCCGTAACATCAACAAGAATGTATTCAGGAATAGCATCAGCATGACAAAGAACACTCACAGTATGTGAAACGTGTTCTAAAATACCACCAAGTACTTGACCGGCAGCGCGTCCTTGAACTCTTACTTCAACAGAAACACTAACTTCTTGGTCTGCTTTCACAGCCCATAAATCAATGTGATATAAAGCGCGAGTCACAGGATCACCTTGCATAGCTTTAATAAGCACTGTGTAATCGTTGTCTTCAGCCACTTTCAAGTTAATCAAAGAATTTAACCCTCCTTGTGAACGCAAAATAGCTTCTACATCGCGTGTCACAACTTGAATTGATTTTGTTTCAACTTCTTTGCCGTAGATAACAGCAGGAATCATGGCTTGTTTTTTTAATTTTTTGTTATAAATTTTGCCTTTATTAGTTCTTAATGTGGCATTGAGTTCGATTGTCATGATTTGTTGACCCTCAGCCCATCACCGTTGTGAATTGCTTCACGACTAAGCTACTTGCTGAGTGGTTTTGTTAAACTGAACCGATGAGCCAACGCACCAACGCGCCGACGAATATCAGCTTTCAGTATCTTTAAGAGGGGACTTTTTAAAGGATAATTAATGAAATTGCAATACCCTAAGCAAATTAACCATCTGAGCATCGGATCGTTGGAGCTTCGGCGCACCGGCGCATATTATACGAATAATGATGACACACTCTGCCCTTTAGCAATTCGTAAAATACCCTTACCCAAAATACCTGCAACCGTTAACTGTTTGATTTTATCTATCTTTTTTTCTTGTCTCAAGGCTATTGTATCGGTCACAATGAGTTTCTCAAGTTCTGAATTTTGAATACGCTCAATGGCAGGACCTGATAAAACAGGGTGTGTGCAACAAGCCATTACAGATTTAGCACCAAATTCTTTGAGTGTTTTGGCCGCTGATGTGAGTGTGCCAGCTGTGTCAATAATATCATCAACTAAGAGACAATTACAGCCTTCCACATCACCCACAACATGCATGACTTCAGAAACATTGGGGGCTGAGCGCTTTTTATCAATCAAAGCGATATTACAACCCAAGCGTCTCGCATAGGCACGAGCTCTTTCAGCACCACCCACATCAGGAGAAACAACAATGGGCTTTTCAAAATTGAGCGTTTGTATATAATCAAGAAAAACAGGCATGGCATAAATATGATCAAAAGGAATATTAAAAAACCCCTGAATCTGACCAGCATGCAAATCAATAGAAACAACACGATCTGTGCCTGCTGCCGTAAGGAGGTCTGCTACAAGCTTTGCCGTAATGGGAACACGGGGTTGTGCTTTTCGATCTTGACGTGCGTAACCATAATAAGGAATAACCGCTGTGATGGTATCAACAGAAGCCCGCTTTAAAGCATCAATGATAATAAGAAGTTCCATGAGATTCTCATTAGCAGGTTCCCCTGTTGGTTGAATAATATAAGCATCACGTTGGCGTACATTTTCATTCACCTCAACCCAAATTTCTCCATCTGAAAATCGTTTTAACAACATTTTCCCCAGAGGAATATCGAGTGTTCGTGAAATAGCGCTGGCAAGACCGGGGTTTGCAGAACCTGTAAATAAAAGAATATCTTTAAAACGACTCATGGAAGGCTCCTTGGTTTTAAGGTGGGTGTAGGGTTGTTACTAGTAGAGCCTTTTTGAAATTGCAATACGCTTATTTTCCTCGCATGAGCTCGGTTCGAATCCCTTATATGAACCCCATAAAAAAACCCTGACCATCTTCGATGGACAGGGTTATTTTTCTGGGGTGCAAGGATTCCTTCTCGGCTTACTTCGCCTAAACGGCTCAGGCCTCAAAGCCGCCTCGCTCATTTTATCCTCCCACCTGGTCGGCATGAGCTCGGTTCGAATCCCTTATATGAACCCCATAAAAAAACCCTGACCATCTTCGATGGACAGGGTTATTTTTCTGGGGTGCAAGGATTCGAAC
>JAHJDR010000430.1 GCA_018812345.1 bacterium
ATAAGCATGCTGTTCAGCTTGTGTCCATGACCGACATCGGTCAGAGAGATCTTTCACACGAGGAAATTGCGACACTAAATCATCATAAGCGCCTAAGATAAGTTTATAGATAAGATGCTCTGCAAAAGCGATTCTAGCGACTTCTTTTCCGCACGCCTGTAGATCTGCCCGTAAATAATTGCCATCGCTTAATTCCACAACAATATCAAACTGCAATGTTGTGTATCCAGACTTTTTAACCTTCCACGGTTCAAACCCCTTTTCCGGGATTTCAGAACTGGTCGTATCCAAAAGCTCTGAAACAAATCGCTGCACCATCTCTTTGGTGGCATAAGGACTAGAAAAACGGCCCGAGTAATTATCCGCCATATAAATATAAACCCTTTCATTTTGAGCAACTTCCAGCAAGGCCGTCAAGAATTTGCAAACGCCCTCAGGAGATGGATCGTCCAATTCTATACGTAAACCTATCCCATCATTAATAACACGCTCTGCATCTTCAATATCCAGTATGTGTTCACCTTTTGCTTCTCTTCTACCTAATTTATGGGCAATGCTCGCTCTTTCTTTAGCGCGCCATTTAATGTGTCCCAAACCATAAGGCTCAAACATGGCATTCACTTCACTGGAAAATAATTGTATCTTTTGTTCACAAATGTGATGCAAGGCACCTGCCAACTCATCAAATAAACTTGCCTTGATTAAGCTATCTTGTTGCAAACTTTCTACCAAATCAGTGCCCAAGGCTCCAAATTCCTTCATCAACGTTTCATCTTCATCATCTTCACCAAAAGGAAATGGTGTATCAATTAAATCTTCTTCACTGAGTCCAAAAACATCATCATCAGTCAAATAATGTCCCTGCCCCATCCGATCAACAAGCTCTGTGAGTGATCGGGCTCTGTTTCGACGTCCTGATAATCGCTGATACACAACTCCGCCTTCATCATCAGATAAATAATCATCCCCTTCAGGTCCTTCTAAAACTGAAAAACCTGCCAAGTCAGCGCTATCTACAAAATCGGATAAACTAACGCCAAAACCTGGAAGTAGAGCTATGGGTTTAAAAAAAGTCATACACTACCCTAAATAGTATCATACTACGGCAACACAAGGCGCCACATACATGCCTTGTATTATCTTCCTTTATTATCGGCAGAACCCCTGATAAGTTGCGATAATTGACAGCATTTACCATAATACTCAAGTTAATCTCTTGTTTTTACCCTGCAATAAGCTATGTAAAAAACGTAATTTTCTTGATAACTTAGCCATTTATTGCTTTAAAAAACATCCTAATATGAAGAAATTTGGCTTAATTTTGACTCTTTTCACCCTCATAGTACTGTTTTTCACTTTTTCTGCGCACGCTGAAACAAATAAACTATCGTATTGGGCTAAATCAGAAATTCATAATTTTTCATCAGAGAGCATTTATTTTGAAAATTCCTGTGATCAAAAAAAACGCAAGGTGAATTCATTTCGCTCCAAAACAATTAAATACATAGACAAGTTTTGTACTGTTCACATAAATATTTCTTCCAGCATGAAGAAGCCTTTGTGCACACTTGAGATCAGTGACAAACTAGATGTTTTTATCACAAACAAAAAAAATGCCATTCAATGTTCTGCACGTGCGGAAAGAGTGCCAAAAGAGTTTTGATTGACTAACTAAAATAAAAGCGAGAGAAAGTTGATCCATGATCGAAACAGCTTATTACAAATCCCCCATCGGTTTTTTAAAAATTACAGCCTCTGAAAAAGGCATTACAGAAATTAATTTTACAAAAAAGAAAACGAGCAGGGCAAAACCAACATCCTGTATTTTAACACAATGCTTTAAAGAGCTTGATGAGTATTTTTCTGGAAAAAGAAAGCAATTCACTGTCCCTTTAGAAACACAGGGAACAGCTTTTCAAAAAAAGGTTTGGAAAAGTTTAGTAAAAATTCCCTATGGGAAGACTCTGGCCTACAGTGACATCGCCGAAAAGATTGATAAACCAAAGGCCTGCCGCGCTGTGGGCATGGCCAATAACAGGAATAAAATTGCCATTGTAATTCCTTGCCACCGCGTGATTGGAAAATCCGGCAAACTTGTTGGTTATGCCTCAGGACTCAAACATAAGGAATGGCTTTTAGAACATGAAAAAAATACATAAATACATGAATACATAAATGATAAGTTTTTTTATGTATTATTTATTCATTTATGTATTTATATTATGCTTACTTACTTTTTATTCATTATCGGTTTCATTATATTGATAAAAGGCGCTGATCTTCTTGTCGAAGGTGCTTCGTCTATTGCCAAGCGTCTCCACATTAGTGACATTGTCATTGGTCTAACTATTGTGGCTCTCGGCACATCAGCACCTGAATTCATAGTCAATGCTCTGGCTAGCTATTATGGCAATTCTGATCTCGCCATCTCAAATATTATTGGCAGCAATATTGCTAATACTTTCTTGGCCCTTGGCTTAGCTGCCATCACAGCAAATCTTGTGGTAAAAAAAGACACCTTTAGAAAAGAAATTCCCATAAGCCTTGTAGCTGCCATTCTTGTATTATTTTTTGCCAATGACCAATGGATCAATGCCCTACGCATTCCCACTATCTCTCGCTATGAAGGCATTATTTTTATTATCTGTTTCTTGCTTTTCATGCGCTACACATTTCGCTTAGCAAAAAAAGAGCGCGACACCATTACTGTCCCAGACACAATACGCCCCCTATGGCTTTCCATCCTATTTATTATTCTCGGTCTTTTAGGCTTAGGCTTCGGTGGCGACTGGATTGTTGACGGCGCCATAAAAATTGCCCTCCAATTGGGCATGACAGAGTCTCTCATCGGTTTATCCATTGTTGCTATAGGGACTTCTTTTCCAGAAATTGTCACCTGTGTTGTGGCTGCTAAAAAGGGAAAAACAGATTTGGCAATTGGTAATGCTGTGGGATCAAATATATTTAATATTTTTTGGGTTCTTGGTTTAAGTGCTATTATTAGACCTCTTGAATTTAATCTGGCCAGCAATTTTGATGTCTTAGTCAATATTTTTTCATCTATTCTTTTGCTCTTCTTCATTCTCGCTTGGAATAAAGAGCGAACAATAAAAAGATACCATGGCATTATCTTTATTGTGTTTTACGCACTCTACTTAGGTTATTCGATTAAGAATGGATTAATTGTAGGATAAATATATTAGAGACCAATCTTGGTTACGACAACCTGATGTAGACCAAGAACACGGTCAACATATTCTCTATTACCATCATCATCAACGAACATCAGACGAATTTTGATATCATAGGTGCCTGTAGCAAGTGTTTGTGGTATTTTAAAGGAAAGTCCTAAGTCCACGCTATAGCCATCAGCAATTTCAATTTCTTGCTCATCGAGATAAGTACAACTAGTATAAAAACCTTCGCAAAACGCTATTGCTGTTTCAGATACCGCAACAGCTGCTTTTGATTGAAATACACTGCCCTTCATAAACACAACATCAGCAATAAAAGCATTGAGCGTTGATCCATTATTAATTGTAAGATCTAAATTAATTTTCCCGCCACGATAAACCCTATCTGAATGGTCGGTCACCACAAGTTCCACGAGACCATCCGTTACATCAGCTGTTAAATCATCTTCTTCATCTGGCGGCAAAACTGATTCATTTACATTGAGTAAATCAGCACATTCATCACCAACACCATCATCATTTGAATCAATTTGCTCAGGGTCATAAAAACCAGGGCACACATCACAATTAATATCACGCTCATCAGCGG
The DNA here is from genome assembly GCA_018812345.1 of bacterium. GTDB lineage: Bacteria > UBA10199 > UBA10199 > UBA10199 > JADGCS01 > JAHJDR01. The sequence continues at coordinate 3,784 of JAHJDR010000430.1, forward strand.
TTACAAATCCATCACCATCTTGATCAGCAGAAGAAGAACACGCTGTATCAACAAAACCATCTTCATCCTCATCACAACCTTCTTTAATGCTCACATTGGTACTGTCTTCATCATCAGCATCACAACTAGAATACAAACCATCTCCATCGCAATCAGCATCATAAACACAGGCTGTTGATGCCACAACAATAGTATCACCATCTTGCATTGTTTCATCTAGACTACCATGACTACAACTGCCAATGAGGAATATGCTCGTGGTAAGTATTAATGTTGTGATAATATATTTAGTAATTCTTCTAAGCATGTGTTTTCCGTTGTCCGTTGTCCGTTTTCCGTTTTCCGTTGTCAGTTAATTCTCTACAATTTTCTTCAGTTACTAGCAACGAGAACCGAAAACCGGACTAATATCCTCTCTCCCATTATCGGCAAATCTTCAATCATGTTGTGTTTTTTTATTTAAAAAGAATTCAATCGTAAAACATTATGTTATTGTTATTACTAATCTTTTAGCATGTGTCGTTTTTTTTATATTTCAGGGCAACTTATCCACACTTTTGACGATAAAAATAACTGAAAATGATACGCCTATGCTAAATTCTACGACTCAGATCGAGCCTCAATCACACTTCACACCTCCCGATGTCTTAAGTCGTTTTCATAATATCATTGAGTACAATCCAAACAGCTTTGAGAAAATCGCCTACAATCCAGAAACCTTTGAAAAAATACTTATTTTGCATCAAAAAGTAACGGGTTCCTTTTGGCAAAAGTCTCCTTACTTTTTTGATGAAACAACTGATCTAAGAGCACCTTCTTCATACCCTTATCTTCATGAATATTTTTTGGGATCCATAACAACGAGAGATTTTATAAAATTGTCAGAACCATTAAATCAAGATCTAGAACTCTTTGAGCTCCAAGAAATTCCCGGAACACTCGTCATTGATTTTAGAAATACACAAAGACAATCAGTTTACATGGATCGCATCAGTCATTTTATTGAAGTCAAACGCGGCGAAATCTATCCTCAATGGGAGTTTGAAGATGAACTAAAACGTCGCGATCGATTTTGTGACGATTTTAATGGCGATATAGGCTGTGGTCTTGGTGGCGGACATGATCTTACCGCAAAACATTTAGCTGATTTTTTTAATGCCTATCAAGCAAATGATGTTTCATTAACTTTTGAAGAAACAGAGTTACGCGACATCCTCGTGCTCAATAATATACTCACAGAAGATCATGAGGGTTTTTGGATTCCTGCTGACAATGCTGTTATCATCACCACCTGTCGTAGTTTTAGTCCAGATATTCGCTTGCTCACAACACAACATGAAGTGCAACACGCTGCTTTTTTTCTAAACCCTGATTACGCGCAAGCTGTGTCAGATGTATGGCATAGTTTTACTGAACGCGAACAAAAAATACTAGCCTCGCTTCTGTATTACACAGCAACACATTATGATATCCATGATGATACATTACTTTTAAATGAAGTCGCCTCAAACAGCATTGAGCCACAATATGAGTTTCTTGGCTGGCACAAAATGTTTATCACATCTAAAGAGCATTTTCATGAGGTCGAACCAACAGAAAGAGTTCTGACACATGATGAGTTCCTAGCTATTGATGAAAAGGAATTGGCCCTTTTAGCATTTAGATCACATCAATTCTTCAAATCAGTTGCGCTAAAATTTAATGCGCCTATTTTGATTTAATAGTGTTATTTTTGAATAAAGAGAAGATCAAAGGGGCCATCCTGCTTCTTTGCTAAAGATTCTAACCTCACATTTAACCCCTTGTTTTTAAGCCTCTGACGTATTTTTTCACCATCCATATAATATATATTTAAGCCCAGTTTCTGACGAAAAAATAGTTTCATGAATAAACGAAATAAGAACTGATTATTGACACTGATGAGGAGTAAACTTATCATCAATTGCCAAAAGGCAAAGTAGGCAAAACTAGGATCCCAACCAAGAAAAGTCATTGCTAAATGATCAAGACTAAAAACAATAGAAGCAAGAGCTAAAACAGCCGTTGCTTTCTTAAATATTTTTTTGGAATAAAAACTAATGGCCACGCCTTTTTTGGCCACACCAGCTAAATAAGCGGCAATTTCAATAAAATGATCTTCCACATCAGTTATTCTGCCAGGCCAATGCGTAAGAGAGCCTAGTGCAGCAATGTAATCCACACTATCTTTTTTAAGACCAAAAAGTTCTTTGCCTTGTATCGGGGTAACTAGTCCGGTAAACTTTTTTTCTAAATTTTCTTCTATTGATCTAATGGCCTTAAAGGAAGCATCAATGGGAACATAATGAAAATGATCCATACTTTTTTCAATCGCCACATAGCCCAACGCACCTGTGTTAGCCCCCCAATCTAATAATACTTCATCAGGCTTTAAGGCAAACTCAGCTAAAACTTTTTCATAAACTTTTTTTTGCGTTTCTCTTTGAGCGGGCAAGTACTTTGCTGTTTTCATGGCCTGAGAACATGTGAATACGTGCGCTTCATCCTCAGTGGAGAGAACAGCATGATCATATATTTGGCTAAACAATTGTCCTGCTTGGCTATAGAGATCAGTTGCCTTTCTTAATTTCTGAGAAAAGGTAATCGGAATGGAACGAGGCTCGAAATATGTTATGACTGACCCTTGCATCTAATTTAGATGTAAGTGTTATAAATTATTTTGGTTTTTTGTGCAAGACAAGGAATGCAGACAAGAAAATATCTGTACTTATAGAAATGCAAAGCCCAAATGGTACATTTTGGAACCCTTCTAGTAAGTACAGAAGTTTCCTGGAGTAAAGCGACGTGTCGAGAGCTGTCCTTCTATACAACTAAAAAGACACGAACGCGCTAAAGTTGTGTGCAATAGAATATGAATAGCCGCGGGCACTTGGAGTGTACGGAAGGAAATATCTGTACTTACTAGAAGAGAAATTTGTTAAATGTGACGGTACCTTTTGTGTACGAAAGTGCTTGTCCCGTTTTCGGGAGAACGTCACTTTTCCTTTTATTTACTTTTCACAATTTACAGCAACGCCAAAATAGCTTCATAAACTTCAAGTTTAACTGTTTTCACTTTTTTTAAACGTGCTTTCAATGTTGTGGGTTTTACAAGATCATGTTTGATGAGCGCTTTGCAAAAAGCAATATCTTTCTCTCGATGAGCAATGGCCTTAGATAGCCAAAGATCATGAATCTCTAAACAAAGAGCTGTGATATTATTTGTACCAGGTGTCTTATAAGCTACAAGACGTTTGCGCCAACCTTCAGGCAATACAGCTGTTTTTGGAGTCACTCCTTGTGCATAGTAGCCAAAAGTCTCTTGAAAAACAGAAAGCTCCCCAATGGAACCATCGATTAAATCTGCTTTTGTCCCATCAGGATCCTCAAGAGCTGAAATATCGACCTCTATAGACCTTTGAGCCTCAGGAATGATCATATCTACAGATGCATGAATTGCTTGACTGCCAATAACAAGAAGTTCGCTTACACCTAAAATAGCACCAGCAGCTCTAATCGTATGTTCAAACTCATGTCGCTTCATAATTGATACTCTTTTCTAAAACGTTTAAGAATCTGCATGCGCTCTTTTGGTGAAAGCAGTCCTGCAAAAGGTGATACTTGTCGCATATTACGAGCTTCTATTCCAGGATCAAGAATTCTTTGAATCAATTCTTCAACACTCAACGTTAACCACTGTTTCCACTTATTAAAAAGCGCCTTTGCATAGGGATTTTTTTGAGACATTCTTTTAAGCGTGTTCCTTGCTCTTTCAATTGTTATCTCAGGATTCTTTTGTATTTTTTTCGCAATCGCTTGATGATAAGCAAGGCTCCTCTGATCTTCTCTTGTAAGTTTAGGTGTAAAATGGATTATCAAATCTAGATCAACTGATGCTGCTAATTTCTTTAATGTTGAAAATGTGGGTGATTTTGCCCCTGATTCATAAAGAGCAATTGTTGGTTGTGACGTTCCTGCCTTTGAAGCCAACTCTTGCTGTGTCACCCCTGCTTGAAAGCGTAATCGACGAATAACTTCCATTACATAATTATATCCGATCGGATATAATTAGTCAATTACGATATTTTTGAATCACTTCCAACGTCACCTCTGGTTCGTTGCAGATAAGGATCACATCACCGCCAATTTCGAAAAAGCGTTTAGCGGCATCGGCAAGATCATAGTGATCACGAATGGCTTTCATGAGAAAATCATCTGAATAGATAATCCCCTGATAGCCCATTTCTTTGCGCAACAGATCAGAAATAATAGTTTTGGATAATGTGGCCGGATAGTTTGGATCAATCTTGGGATATAAAACATGCGCTGTCATAATTGAAGACCCACAGTTTTCATCTATGAGTGTATGATAGGGTTTTATATCTGTGTGCTTAAGTTCCTGCATTGTACGACCATCTTCAGGAAGCTCCAAATGACTGTCTTTTGTTGTAGCGCCATGACCAGGAAAATGTTTTAAACAAGACTGAACGCCCTCTTCTTCCATGCCCTTAATAAGCTCACGAGCCAGCACTGTTACAAGTTGAGAATCTGAAGCAAAAGAACGATCACCAATGATGGGATTATCGGGGTTCACGTCAACATCAACAACAGGGGCAAAGTTTAAATTAAAACCCGCTTCTTTGACCTCACGCCCTAATGTACGCCCTAATTCATAAACTTCTTTTGTGCTTTGAGTTTCTTTATAACGATCACCAAACGCTCTCATAGGAGCAATTTGTGAAAATGGTTCAGGCAATCTTGCCACACGACCACCTTCTTGATCAACAGCAAGCACAAGATCATAAGCGGCTTGCCGCGCCAACGCTTTGAGCTCTGTATTGAGTTCTATGACTTGTTCTTTAGATTCAATGTTTCGAGAAAAAAGTGTAAACCCAAGAATTTTGTGTTTGAGAATAAGGTCACGAACAATGGGCGTGATTTGCTTCTCTTCAAATCCTGCGATGATCTTTTGCCCAATACGATCTACCTTTTTCATCAAATATTGGTTATCGGTTGTCGGTTATCGGTTATCGAAGCAACACTATACACGATAACCTATAACCTATAACCGATAACCTAATTATATTTTTCGACTACGTATTTCAAACTGATTCAAATGATACGCTTCATCACTTTCTACCACAATGCGCTTGCCAATATGTTTTTCCACCTGTTCTAATCGTTCACGTCCTTCATTAAAAAGAACTTTTACAACTTTAGAGTGACATTTGACTAACACAGAACGCGCTGTAATGGTTGAATACACCCGTTTAATCTCGCGAAAGATTTCGAAAGCCGTTGTAATGGGTGTTTTCACATAACCTGTGCCATGACAGTGCTCACAAGACGTTGATAGCATTTGTGTTAACGATTCACGAGTCCGTTTGCGCGTCATCTCAATGAGACCTAAATCAGAAATACGAGACAACGTTGTTTTACAACGATCTCTTTTGAGGGCATCTTTCAAGGCATAATACACCTTCATACGATGAGAATATTTATTCATATCGATAAAATCGATGATGATAATCCCGCCAATGGACCTGAGTTTTAACTGATAAGCCAGCTCTTCCACAGCCTCTAAGTTTGTTGTGAGAACCGTTTCATCAAAATCTTTTTTACCCACAAAACGCCCTGTGTTCACATCAATAGATGTAAGCGCTTCTGATGAATCAATAATGAGATAACCACCAGATTTAAGCCAAATCTTCTTACCCAAAGCACGATTAATTTCTGATTCAATGCCATAAGCATCAAAAATGGGAAGCTCTTTATCATAGAACTCAATACGATCTGATAACTCAGGCATATCAGAATTCACAAAACCTTTAATCTCATCATAATGTTCCCTGGAATCAATTACCAAACGAGATATTTCACGTGATAAGTTGTCTCTGGCTGCCCGTAAAACAATATCGAGATCTTGATACAAAAGACAGGGAGGCTTCGTCTTTTCTTGTTTTTTGTAAATTTCTTGCCAAATTAATTTGAGGTTATTCATGTCCTCAGCAATTTTTTCTTCAGCAGTGCCAATAGAATTTGTACGCGCTATAAAACCACCACTACCTGTTTTATTCTTTCTAAGAATTTCTTTTAATCGAACACGTTCTTCATAAGAAGTAATACGACGTGACACGCCTACATGATTGACTGTGGGCATATACACAAGATAGCGTCCCGGAAGCGAAATATGGGATGTTATGCGAGCCCCTTTGGTTCTTATAGGTTCTTTGGCTATTTGAACAACAATGGTTTGTCCCTCTTTAACCAGATTTTCAATGCGCGGTAGAGGTTGTCTTTTAAAACGAGGCCGTTTGCTATGGCGCGCATAATTACCACGTCCATTATTGCCCTTTGCATCTTGTTTATTGTCATCAGGGTCTTTTTCCGAGGAATCGTCCTCACTATCACCATTGGTAGATTCTCCTTCAGGCCCATCTGATTCACCGTTGGCGTCACCATTTTTATCAAC
>JAHJDR010000431.1 GCA_018812345.1 bacterium
TAGATGGAACCATTACAATATCAGATCGCTATCCTTCGCACACTCATGGTGCTATGGATAGCCCCCGGATTGGCAGTAGCCCAAAATGGATAAAAGGATTTATTTTGGAAAAAATGGCATCACGTGAGAAGTTCATTTATGACTCAATGCCAAAAGCGGATTTGCTTATTCAGTTGACCATTGATGTTGAAGTTGCTGTACAGCGAAATCGTGATCGAATTAAAGCAGGAAACGAGACTGAAGAATATATTCGAATCAGACATAAAGAAAATACCAATTTGTGTTATCCATATCATCATTGTTATACTGTTTCTACTAATGGAGCGCTAGAAAGCATCCTTGATGAAGTAAGGGCTATTGTCTGGCTATATTTGTAAAGTTGTTGTGAGAAGGCTAATCTATGTCAGCAAAAATAAAAATTGCACTTATCATTAATGAAGACTTTTCTATGTGGCATTTTAGAAGAGGTTTACTTTCTGCTTTAGTAAAAAAGGGATTTGATGTTTATGTGATTACACCTACAGGACCTTATGTTGAAAAAATGGAGTCCTTAGGTTTAACGCATATTGCTATTCCTATGGAAAGATTTATTGGCCCTTTGGCGGATTTGTTTTTGTTCATTCGTTTATTTTTTCTTTTTAGAAAGCATCGTTTTGATATTGTTCATACCATGACTGTTAAGCCTAATGTCTTTGGTGCCATTGCTGCCAAGTTGGCCGGTATCAAGAAAGTTGTTGGTTTGGTTTCAGGAACGGGATTTGTTTTTTCTGAGACTGTTAATTTAAGGCAAAAAGTTTTGAGGGCCTTGGTGTGTCGTCTGTATCGTTTTGCCAATCGATTTACAACTCGTGTTTGGTTTCAAAATGGAGAAGACCTTGATATTTTTGTTGCGCTTAAACTCATTTCTAGAAATAAAACCTTACTGATTAAAAGTGGTGGTATCAATATTGATGAGTACTCGTTTGAAACAGTGTCAGAAGACTCTCTTCATAAGCTACGTGAAGAACTCAATGTGAAGGCTTCCTCTGTTGTGATTATGTTGATTTCAGCACGCATGATTGTGTCTAAGGGCATTAAAGAATTTCTTGAAGCTTCCAAGGTTTTAGCCGATAAGTATCCACAGGCTATTTTTGTTCTTGTTGGTCCTTTGGAGCCTCATAGTCCAGAAGCGATTCCCCAAGATGTTTTAGAGTCCTATGACGCGCCAAATGTGAGGTTGATTTTAACGTTTAGATCTGATGTGAAAGAGCTTGTAGCTGTTTCTGATGTGATGACGTTGCCTTCCTATTATCGAGAAGGTGTACCGCGTGTGCTTTTAGAAGCCCTGGCTCTTAATAAGCCTATTGTGACAACCGATAATGTGGGTTGTCGTGAGGTTGTTGATGATGGGAAAAATGGTTTCATTGTTCCCATTAAAAATCACATTGCCTTGGCTGATGCTTTTTCAAAACTTATTAGTGATGAGTCTCTGCGACGGGAGTATGGAAATTATTCACGAAGAAGAGCGGAAAACGAATTTAGTGAAAAAGAAGTCGTGAGACGTATCATTACCGAATTATATGGAGTAAAAGAATGACTATGAATGAAAATATAGAGAAAGAAACCCTTACCAATAATAAGCCTTTGGATTATATTGAAGTAACAGAGATGGCGGGAGAGGATGTTTCACAAGAACAAGTCGATCGTATTTGTCATCGTTATTTTTGGGCCCAAGGTTATTGTGAAGGCAAAGATGTTATCGAAGTTGCTTGTGGATCAGGTCAGGGTTTGGGTTGTTTAGCCAAAGTGGCCAACAAAGTTGTTGCTGGCGATTATTCTGATGCCATTCTCAACACGGCCCGCTCACATTATCAGGAGCGAATAAAACTCATGCAGTTTGATGCGCAGAACATGCCTTTTGAAGATCATTCCTATGATGTGATTATTATTTTTGAAGCAATATACTATCTTCCCGAAGCAGAAAAATTTATGAGAGAATGTAAACGGGTTCTCAGACCTGGGGGTATGGTGTTGATCGCCACAGCAAATAAAGATCTCTATGATTTTAATCCCAGCCCCCATAGTTATACTTATTATGGTGTTAGAGAACTTGATTCCTTGTTGCGTCACTGTGGGTTTACGAGCTCTTTTTTTGGAACTGTGGATACGGCTCAGGTATCTCTAAAACAAAAAGTCTTTCGTCCCATTAAGAAAGTTGTTGTGGCTTCAGGACTCATGCCAAAAACCATGAAAGGAAAGAAGCTTCTCAAACGATTTGTTTTTGGTAAATTGATCAAGATGCCAGCAGAAATTGAAGCGGAAATGACTTCTTATCAAGTCCCCACTGTCTTGAGTTCTGAAAGGCCTGATACAAGGCATAAAGTAATCTACTGTGCCGCAACGTTAAAGAATTAATATTCCAGGAAGATTATTTATATCAGGAGAGATTATGGTTAAAAGAATTTTTGATCTTGTATTGTCATCGTTTGGTTTGATTATCATGAGTCCCTTTATTCTTCTTTTTGCCCTTGCCATTAAAATTGATAGTAAAGGCCCTGTTTTTTATCGCGGTGTTCGCGTTGGCAGAGGGGGGAAATCTTTTCGTATTTATAAATTTCGTAGTATGGTGGCCGATGCTGAGAAATCAGGTGTGTCTTCAACGAGCGGCCAAGATATGCGTGTAACCAGAATGGGAAACCTTATTCGCAAGTTTAAAATGGATGAAATTTCACAGCTCATTAACGTGTTTTTGGGTGATATGAGTCTTGTTGGGCCACGTCCAGAAGTGCAAAAGTTTGTGGATTTGTATAATGAAGAAGAAAAACAAATTCTTAATGCACGGCCAGGAATTACAGATTGGTCATCCATAAAATTCCATAATGAAGGTGAAATCATTGAACAATCTGGTATTGCCGATGCTGATGAGGCTTATGCCAAGCTCATTCGACCAGAGAAGCTAAGGCTGCAATTGAAATATATTCGTGAGCGTAACCTCTGGATCGATATTAAAATCATTGTTGCAACCATAGCGACAATTATTGTAACACGGGCTGGCGGTAAGCCTATAGGCGTTCCTAAAGTGTGAATCATTATTTTGTTTTGGAGATATTATGACAACCAAAGTTCCTTTTTTTAATTATCCTCATATTTTTGAAAGTGAAAAAGAAGGCCTCCTTGATGTGATAAAAGATGTCGGTGGACGGGGTGCTTTTATCATGCAGAAGGATTTAGAGCTTTTTGAACAAGAATTAGTTGACTATACGGGTTCCAAATATGCTGTGGGTGTTGCCAATGCGACAGATGGATTGCAAATGGCGCTTATGGCGGGCGGCATTGGTTCTGGCGATGAAGTGATCATCAGTTCTCACA
>JAHJDR010000432.1 GCA_018812345.1 bacterium
TAGATAATTTTCTCATATATGATCTCCTGTGTAATTAATGTAGATGGCATCATGACATAAACACAGGAATTTTCAATGGAAAAATCAACGCGTCCAAAAACCACCGTTAGGCTCATGAATGGCTTGTAATCCTGAGAGTTTTTGCAAACTCATAAGTAATTGCATGCCGGGAAAGATTCTCATTAGGATGGGTGTAACAGGATCTGTGCCATCGGGATCACAAAAAAATCCCAGCTGCTGATGATCAAGAAGTGTATCTGCGGAGCAAGTAAGTAAAATATCAGTGTTGTAAAATGAAACTTGATCACCAAGCCTCATTTGCAGTTCTAATCTTTCATCAAAATCCAAATCTATGAGGCTAATATCATGACTCTTAACACTATCAAAACGACCGGGAATAAAACCTTGATCCTCTGTTAACCTCACTATGTGGTGCATCACACGGGCTCCAAAAGAAAAAAAATGAAGCTTATGTGGCATGTGAAAATAGTATGTTGATAAAACAGCATAATACTCAGCTTGATTCGTCATACCATAAGTCATGGTCATGCTATCTAAAATCATGGCGCGCATAAGCAAATTATAAATGTAGGGATTAGTACGCTCTCGACCATGTCCTGAGGCTTCATGTGTTAACGTGGAAATAGTTATACCTTTGAGCCATTCTTCTCGAGTTTTCGCACGCACACCATAGATTGTGAGTCTTTCCTCACTGCTGAGATAACTGGCGCTCGCATTTTTATTACCCACAACATATTGTACATTATGAATTAATCGACCATCCTTATCTGGCAAATGAGTTCTGATGTGTCGATGTAGGGCTAATATATCCTCATTTGTTCTTGGAATATAATAAGGGCTAATATCTCCCACTTCTCCATCTGTATATAAAGGTAATAAAACATGGTAGCGCCATTCCTTTTCCTCTTCAGTAACTCTGAATTCAAAAATAGTAAATTCAGTCGCTACAATATCATTGTTGATCATGACATGCTCACGACCAAAGAGAGATACAGAATGTTTTTTTACAGTATTTTCACTCAGGAAAACAACTTTTGCTTTTTTAAGCGTTTGCGGTGTTACAAAATCAACATTTTTTGGTTTTCCAGGCCCTGCTAAATAGTCCTGAGGTACATGGGGAAGAGCGGCTAGGCTTTCAACCATTTCCTGCAAGGTTGCTGGTCTCAAGTGACCTTGATCATCCTGAACAAAAACAAGATTATGACTTGGCATCATTCGTTCATTGCGTGTTGTATCCAAAGCACATTCTACTTGCCACTTATCCCGAATAATAGAAAGGTCCCAAACACGTCCATCTTTTACGTAGATATTATATATATAAGCATCATGAAAATGACCATTTTCCACCATTTCAAACCCCGCCTGAGTGAAACGAAATAACCGAATGAATGTTTCACCATTACGTACATGACTAGCAATACAATACTCTCCAAAAGCCTCACTTGCCGAAATATGCAGGAAGGATTTGTGATGTGCCCAAAATTCACCTTTGTACTTAAGTGTTTTCTGTGGAATAAATTTCTGTGATCGTGAATCAAATGTGACCTTACAACCTGCTAATGGTGAAAATTGACTATATCTACGGGTATCATATGACGGTCTGTAATGTGGTCTTAGACCAACATACCTAATAATATGATCGTTTTCTACAGTATAAAAAGATAATTCTTGTTTGGCAGTAATATCGAGAAAGTGATGCTTGAAATCTTTAGTGACCCTTTTAAAATAATACCCTTTAGAACTAAAGCTCACCGTGTAAAAATATTTTCCAAGCACGACATACTCGACGCGACCAATACTCGTATTATTACCTCTAAGCCATTTCATGTTGATTACAAAAGCATGACAATGAGTTGTTTGTTTTTCATCTTTCATAAGAACAAGAGCTTCATCTTGAAGGGTATCTGGCAAAGAAAAAGAATTACCTGGCGGTATAAGAACTGCCTGCGGATCAAAATGGCACCCTGTAACCCCTTCCATAAAAACCATATCATTGCTATACACGTGAACAATCCTTCCCTTTTGATCACTCATCATTGCTTGGCTTGTGAGATCAATGCGTAATCTGTCTTCCGTTTCAACACTGTGTGTTTGTGGAAAGAAGCGCCACGTCTGATTGATGCCCTTTACTTCAATTGGTTGCCGAAAAATTAAGTTTTTGTCATAAAAACCTACTGTGATTTTTCCTTTGTGAATAATAGCTACCTGCTCATCAATTGTTTCAACAGCAACAGGCTGGTTAGGATTCAAAATATAAGTATGGCCTTGTTCGGTAATAATGCGATTAATTTTGGGAATAAAATAAGCAATTTGGTTACTGTATTTTATTTTTTCGTAATCACCACCGCTATTATTTGCTTCATAAATACGTCCCTGAAGCACCAAAAATTGATCATTTGTCTGCGTATTCGTTTGATGAAGGTAAGGCTTTGTACCATCAATATCTTCTTTTAAATGCAATCCTATGAAATGACCTTCAGCATCATAGATAGCAGTATAAAAGTTGCCATTTCCATCAATGAATAATTCTGGACTTGATTCATGCTCAAACCATAACATTGTATATGTTTTTCCTTCAATTATCGCCTCAGCACAAAGATGTTCATCAAAAGGAGCCAGCGCCTCCATTTTTATTTTTTTAGGTAGTATAAAAGTATAGCGCCCTAATTTTTTTGAATAATCGTCTTGATTAGGATCATCAAAAATCCACATACCGTTATGTTGTTGCAAATAACCAACGCGACCATCAGGCAAAGCAACGTGGCCTTGTTCGAAAATCAGGAGCTCAATGTCTTGTGTCGCTGTCAAGGCATGGGAGAGTCTTATGAGTTGTTCCTCTAGATGAACAATAAGATCTTCATTAGCATCATCATTTTCAGCCAATAGTTTTTCATAGAGTTGACTCACTCTAGGAATAATATCTTCCTGTATACGTTTTTTTTGAAAAACTAGATTTTCCGGTGTGTGCAAATGAGTATGTTGACCAAGCACAAGTTGTGCTAATCTGGCTCTCCCCGGAACAAGTTGTGGTTTTGCTTGTTTTGGAGCACGAAATAGTGCGTGTTTGACACTTCCTTCTGGTTGTTGTGGTGCGCTTTGACTTACTACTTCAGAATATTTTGGCGCAACACTCATAGCCGATTCTATTGTTGGCACAGGTACGAGGGCTGGTTGAGGCAGCATGCCAGATATTAGAACATTTCTCATAAGCACTTTTGTCTTTCAAGACTGAAAGAAAGGTAGGATTCGTTATCGAAATATGGGCGGTGTTGTCAAAAAAAAATCCTAGATTCACTTTTGTGAATCCAAGATTCCGTGTGGGCCCAGCTGGACTTCTCCTGCGCCTACGTCGCTAAACGCTCCTATCTCCGGAGCCGCCTCATTCGCTGCCGTTCGCTTTGCTCACTTTTCCTCACACTTGGTCGGCGCTCTCTCGGTTCAAGTCCCCTATACATGGGCCAAAAAAAATCTCGAAACCACTGAAAAGTGGCTTCAAGATTTTTTGTGTTGAAAACACTGCGTAGCTTCTAGCGAAGCAGTGTGGGCCCAGCTGGACTTGAACCAGCGACCAACCGGTTATGAGTAATCAATAATAAATATTTGGTTTTTATGATTGTGATATTTCAATGAGTTACAGTCATCAAAAATCAAAAAAGGTCACTAGAAACCCACCCAGCACCCTTAGAGGGGTGCTAACGAGCGGATTGTTTTTTTATTTAGCAAACCGTTTCTTGGCAGAAAGCATGGACTGATGCAGTTTTTCTTGTAAGAGTTTTCTCGGTGGCAGGTCAGTCAGATAAGAAGCCACACGAATACCGCTTTTACCAAGTTGCAATAGCTTAACGTGTTCTTCTGATTTGTCAGCACACAGTATCAAACCAATTGGCGGTTCTTCGCCTTTTTCCTTTTCATATTCTTCTAACCATCTTAAATACAACTCCATTTGTCCCTTGTCAGCAGCTTTAAATTTGCCCAATTTGAGTTCAATGGCAACAAGACGTTTGAGCTTTCTGTGGTAAAAAAGTAGGTCTAAATAGTAGTCTTCATTATCAACAGTGATTCGTTTTTGTCGTTCTACAAAGGTGAAACCAATCCCAATTTCTAATATAAAACTTTCTAAATCTCTGAGAATTGCTGACTCAACATCTTTTTCCAAAAAGGTATCTTTTAATCCCAGAAAGTCTAGAAAGTATGGATCACGAAAAACCAAATCTGGAGTCAGTTTGTCTTTTTCTCTGAGGGCTTTTAATTCTAGTTTAATAAGCTTATCAGGTTTTTTAGACAGGGCAGTTCTTTCAAAGAGCATTCCGCCTATTTTCTTTTCTAATGTTCGTGTACTCCAACCTTCTATGCGACACATTTCAGTATAAAATTCTCTTTTTAAGGGATCTTCTATTGGTAGCATTTGTACAAAATGAGTCCATGTCAATTGTCGGCTCAGTGCCCCGACAATCTTAATACTTGGAAATCTTTCAACAAATTGAATCATTCGAAATAAATTGTCTTTGGTAAAACCCTTGCCAAATTCAGAGGTTAATTGTCGGGCCAGCGCACCGACAATTTGTTGTCCATAATCAGCGCGTTTAGATTTTTTTATATCCTTCAAAATCCTGTTGCCTATATTCCAATAAAGCATTGCCAATCCCACATTAATCACTTGAGAAGTTTTTAACTTGGCTTCACAAATAAAGGATTTAATATCCTTTAAAAGGGCTTTATTTGGTTTTGCTAATAGGTTTGATTTTTTTGTTTTTCTTACCATATAAAACTACTTTCACAATATAATATTTATCAGGATAAACGCATAAAAGTACCAAACAACAAACAACTCAAGGATAAAAAGATTGAAATATAAAAAGCCGTGATAATTAATGCATAGTGTTTTTTAAAAAATTTTAACAATACAGTCTTTTTAGCTTTAGGGTTATCAACCATAAATGTATTGCTTGGTTTCTCTGACTTAAATATCTCAATTAATCTCTTTGCCTCATCAGTCCACAGATTTTCATTGAGCCCAAGGTTACTGTGCCAATCATCCATTGTTGCGAGAAGGAGTCCTGTTTTTTTGTTTGGGTCGTTATTAAATTTTCCTTCGATATCATCGGCATTAATTTCATTCATATTAAAGGCAAAGCGGAAGCTGTCATATGAAGCCCAAAATTCACGATCAATATCATGTTTAATCATGAGCAAGCCTAAGCCAACTGATAAAAGTTGTAAGCACCAGGCTGCCACTAAAAGCCAATTAAGTGGTAATTGCGATAGCATTGATAGCGGTAATGTTAACCCCAATAACCCAGCTTGTATAGTTGTCAGATGATTCCAAAATGATCTGGTAGCTGTTTGATAGTTTTGTGATGAATCTGAAAACTTATTAATATTATTTGTTTGTGATGTTCGCCAAAAATTATCTGACATATTCATCTAAGCCCTTTCAATAAATTACAGATTAGCAGTATAAAAAAGAACTCCTATTTCAAGAACATTATTTTTACTAATATTAATCCCAATAATCAAATCATCTCATCTCAAATAGCAACAAATAATACTTAAAACAAAGCCTTCAAAAAAAAAGCTAATAAACATACCTAAATCACAACCAAAACACACCACGCACATCTATCACAAGTACACAAGCATGCACACTAAACACCTAAAAAAATAACAAAATAAAGAATAAAATATAACAAAAACAAACTCAATATCTTCTCTCCGAAATCAGCTGAAACTCTGACCCCGCCCCCTCTACGACTTTAGTGTACGGGGCCGGGGTCAGAGTTTCAGCTGATTTCGGAGACTCGATTGTTTTATAATATCAAGATAGTACAAATGTTAATGAATTCATTATGAAAAAAAATGCACCTCAGAAGGCACCTTGGTTGTCACCTCGGAAAATTACTCGAAAACAAACAAAAAACTTAAA
>JAHJDR010000433.1 GCA_018812345.1 bacterium
AAATAGCCGAAAAAATTTTGAGAAATTGGTAAATACACCATATCAGGTTTTATTTTTAAACAAATCAAAAGATCTTGCACTTTAACATGCCTACGTGAATAGTGGCCTGTAAACATACCCGCCAATTCACGATGATTCACACCCATTATCTGCGCCAAACGCCGGCTGGAAACAGGACAGGTCTTTTTTCTCTCACGCATAATAGTAGCCAACACAGCCTTATCAATAGTGTTATCAAGAGCAAGTGGTTCTAAAAAGGCAAAGGGGTCATAGTCAATAGCAAACAGCAATGCCAGTCGTTCTATTTTATTCACAGCATTCCGAACAAAGAATGTTCCCTGCTCAAGCGCTGTTATTGAAGCCGCATCAATGCCAATACCATATTTTTCCTTATACAGTATTGCTGTTTCGTTTATTGTGTATGCCAACCCCTTGCGACGCTTGACAACCATTTCCATAACGGCAGTCAACACTTTTGTTGCATAATCCTCAGCTGTGTCCTGCGGTTGTTTTGTAACTGTTATTATTTCCGCTGGTAGTTGAGCAATACTATGCAAAGGAATTTTAAGATAGGCGGCACAAAGCTCTAAATCGTTTCGGTATGAATGCCAAAACTTTCTTCCATCAAGCGTTGTTCTCCCTGTGAGTATTTTATTAAGAGGATCTCCACTCACGCCAATTCTATCCGCCAACTGCCAAGCAGAAATACGAAGCATCTGACAACGATCTGTAATTAGTTTTATTAAAGCATCATCGTACCATTGTTTTTTTTCTATAACAGGAAGAACATCTGGGGATGTATAAATTTTGGACAAAGACAATTCCAACCCCTCTGCTAACTGACGCACACAAGGATGATCAATCTTGTAATAACCACACTCTATATTTCCTATTTCTTTGCCTGTAAATTTTTCTTGATAAAATATCTCAGCCATTTCCGCAGCACTCATTTGCCATTCCTGTCTCAGTCTGCGAACAACTTGAATCAGCGTATCAATAGTTGTAATTTGTTGACCCTGCACATTATCCGGCCAGATGCGTGTATGCAACAAAAGTGCCAGCGCCCCTCTGAGTGCTTCACTACGCGCCTTTCCAGAAAATACAGCTACTTTCAATGATTCATACGTATAGCTAAACCCCAAAGATCGCAAAGCTTCAATTAACTCTTCGCGAGAGAGTTGCATCTGGGCACAACGCAAAACAATGTCGTTCCATATTGATACAGGATCAACCAAAGGTTTATTTTCATAGGATAAAAAATTGAAACGCACTTTAAAGAGTTCACAAGCACCACGAATAAAAGGAACATCAAAACCTGTTTCACGCTGGTCTTCAAATACCTGATACTGTCTGAGAGAGGCACCCACAAGACGTGCTGTTAAAGGCCGTGAGCCTGTCCCAAAGCTTGTTTCACGCCTGCGCCTAACAAGCAGGGCACACTGGCGAGGTCGCATTTGAAGATTGCTGTGAACAAGACCTTGCCTCTTCTGAACAAGACGCTCTAATTTTACATCTGAAGCGCACTGCGAACACCAACGATCTTCATAGACAAAAGGATTATTTCCAGTAAGTGACGGAATGTCCAGATAAGCAGTGGCTGCCTGAACGCCTCCAACAGACCCAACAAGAGAGGGCATTGTGATAACATCAATCATTTTAATAATAGGAACCCAATTTTTACACCTTTGTTTTCTTATCTCTTATCGAAGCAGCTAAGATAAAGTTGCTTGTTATAGCAAATCTTTTCTTGGACACAAATGTGTCCAGCAAAATCAGCAGGTTTTCTGACACAACGGCAGCGGAGATTTTTCTTGTCATGACAATATAGATAACAACCCCCTTGCTTTTTACTTCCTAAATCTTGTAAGAAACAATCACAGGCAGGGAGATCATATTTTAGGCATACAACTTTGAAAGGACATAATATGAGCACCATCTCGCCTGCCCTGCCCGTTACCCCCATGCAAGCTTTTGGTATTAGTTGTGAAGGCATGGATATCCCTTTTCTCATGCCAACACGCACTGGCGATGGATTTCACGCAACCACACGACAACCTACCATGTTTTTCGAACCACCTGTTTTAGAAAAACAAGAAAGAGTTTGGCAAGCTTGTATAAATAAAATGGCAGGAAATAATCATTTTCCACTTACTTTTGATGAAGGACCCTTTCACACACGTTGGTTTTTAGAAGAAGCTGTTCAACACCCAAAAAGCTTTACACTCACAGGCATCACTTATGAACCCAACCCCAATGATCGCCTATCCCTTCGTGCTGCCATGGTTGCCCGTCACCGTTATGAACTGGGCAACAAACCCCGTGTTGAGCGCACAGAAAGTGATGATCAAAATGCACGCATGATCACAACAAACTCAAAAAAAGCCGATGCGGTTGTGCAAACAATGCTTGTATCTGTGCACAAACTTCATGAAAGCCTTGTGGAACTGCGTCGCCCCTGGAATCTTTTAGATATTCTCGTAGATAGAAACCATCCTGCTGTTGTTTTGCGTCGTTTCTTTGAAAGGCAAGTCAACCTCTACCAAGAACCGTCTCTGGGTGTTGCTGATGTACGCATTGAAAAAGTTACTCCCCATGCTGATGAAAAAGCAATTCGTGGCCTGACAGAATTCACGGTCACTTTATTGAGTGAAACAGGATCAGATATGCTTGCGATCTCCTGTGAGGTATACTTAGGCGGCATGGAAAAACCACACGTGAGAATTCATGCAGAACTCACACATGAACAAGCCCAAAAACTAACAAGCCTAGAAGGCCTTGCCATGATCGCATTGCTCACAGCCACAAACCCGCAAATGGATTACATTCACGCAGAGTATCCCAGGCAAGACAAAATCCCTCTGCCTGATAGAACAAGCCCCTTGACCCAGTGGCAGAAATTATTAAGCTAAAGAAATATCCGTTATCCTATATGCCCATACTCATAGCACCAATACTATATAATCTGCATGAGAAACATTAAATATGTGTTACGATATCATACCCACCCATTCGCCTTGGCTCTAGGATAGCCGCCGCTAATCATGGCCAAGTCTTTAAAGCCATGCCCAGCAAGAATACGCAAGGCGAGATAGCTACGATAGCCGCGGGCACAATAGAGAACAACGGGTTTTGTTTTATCGAGCTTATTCACGTGATCACGAAAAACTGGCAATGGAATATTAATGGCATTATTGAGTTTGCCATCTTTTTCAATTTCATCAGGATTGCGCACATCAATGAGTTGCGCGCCTTCTGAAAGTTCAGCTTCTTTTTGTACATCTTTATAATCACCTTTTAAAATATGTGTGGCTACAAATCCTGCTACATTTACAGGATCATTAGCAGAGCCAAAAGGTGGGGCATAACACAGATCAAGCTCTTCTAAATCAGCTACTGTCATGCCCGCATGAATCGCAGTGGCTAATACATCAAGACGTTTATCTGTGCCTTCTTTACCTAAAGTTTGTGCACCAAGGAGTTTCCCTGTTTTTGTTTCAAAAATAAGCTTCACCCAAATGGATGATGCTCCAGGATAATAGCCCGCATGATTATTACTCATGGTCATAGATGTCATGACATCAAAACCTTGAGCTATAGCAATCCGTTCACTCAACCCTGTCATGGCTGCCGCATATTCAAAAACTTTAACAATAGAGGTCCCTAGTGCGCCTTTATATTTTACCTTGCCACCACACGCATTAATCGCAGCAATGCGCCCTTGACGATTAGCAGGACCAGCTAAAGGAATGCGACAGGCTTTTCCAGAAACTCTATGCTGAATTTCAACAGCATCACCCACAGCATAAATACTTTCATCAGAGGTTTGCATATAGTCATTCACGACTATGCCCCCAAGTTCACCAATTTTAAGCCCTGCTTTTTTTGCAAGCTCCACTTCAGGTTTAACACCCGCACTGACAAGCACAACATCTGCTGTGACCTCTTGACCATCATTTAAAATAACAGATTTTTCTTTGATTTCTTGAACAGCCTTACCCGCAATCACGTTAAAACCATCACGCGTAATCATGTCTGTGAAAAGCATGGCTGTATCTTGATCAAGCGGTGGTAAAATATGGGGCATCATTTCAACGACAGTGACCTGAATACCTTTGTGATTAAACGCTTCTGCCATTTCAAGACCAATAAACCCACCACCAATCACAACAGCGGTTTTAGGTTTATGCTCTATAACGTACCCATTGATGCGATCCATATCAGGAACAGTTCTCAATTTAAAAACATGTCCTGATTCAATGCCTGGCAAAGGTGGATAGATAGGCTCTGCACCAGGTGATAAAATAAGCGTATCATACCCTTCAGCAAACTCTTTGCCATCAGGGTCTTTGACTTTAATTTTTTTATTCTTGGGAGAGATTTCTGTGATCTCATGTTGGGCATGCACTTCAACACGATATTTATCCCAAAAAGAATCAGGCGTCATGAGTAAAAGTTCATCACGATTTTTTATTTCACCACCAATGTAATAAGGAAGTCCACAATTTGCAAAAGACACGTAGGGTCCTCGCTCATACATGACGATTTCAGCATTTTCATCTTCACGTCTGATTTTACCGGCAGCTGTAGCGCCCCCTGCCACACCACCAATGATTACATATTTTTTTGTCATGATAATATCCTTATTTATCCTTCGACTCCCCCTCGTTTTACTCGGGGTCGCTCAGGACAAATAATTTAGAACTTCATTCTAAATTACTTGTTCCACGGCATTCTTTCTAAAACAGCCGCCATGCCACAGGTATCTGTAATACCGGCAAACATAAGCCCACAGCCTACAAAACCACTCATAATAAAATAGAGAGGATTGATAAAATAACCAAGCACACTTCCTAAAACGACAAGAAAGCCGGCCACAATACGTACTTGCCTTTCTACAGACATTGTTTGGCAACAGGCTCCTTTCTCAACAGGAAGACCCTCTTGTTCCCAGGCAACAGTACCACCATTCACACAGAGAACATTGGCCTGGCATTCTTCATCAAGCTTTTTAAAAGCCATATTTGAACGCGTACCACTTTGACAAAGGATCATGATGGGAACATCTGTTTTATTATCTAACAACATTTTAATACAATCACAGTTAATATCATTTAAAGGAATATTGATCGCACCAACAACATGCTTTACTTTATATTCTTTGGGTGTGCGAACATCTATCAACAAAGCCTCAGCACAATTTTGTCTTTTGTCATAAGCTTCTTTAGGTGTTATTTGATTCATTTTATTCTCCTTTATCGCGTCGTAAGTTTTGTGAAGGCGGATCAAATTTATTCTCAATACACGACATAAAACTCTCTAACATAGGTTCAGTAACCTGATAAAAAACCTTATTTCCTTTTCGTTCATGACAAAACAAACCACACCGCTCGAGTAATTTAAGATGTTCACTCGCCACATTTTGAGGCACAGAACATTCTTCAGCAAGCTCACCAACTGTAAATTGATCATTGAGTAAAAGCTGAACCATCTTCAAGCGCACTGGGTGCGCAATG
>JAHJDR010000005.1 GCA_018812345.1 bacterium
AATTTTTCTTTCATTATGTTCAGTGTTTTTCCCATAAACAATAGAGCATTTTAAGGTATCCCCCCAAATTTCCCCTGTAGCACCCTTACAATAATATCCTCTTCTATCTGAAATAAATAAGTTTCCTTCAATGTTTGTTGATATTCCAAGTTTATCGTTTTTTGCTTTAGTAAATTTTTTTAAAGATTTAAGGTCTCTGTTTTTACTTCCAACATTCCCCATCAAAGGTTCTATCTCGTTTATGTACTTTTGATTGTCAACAAAGTTTATCCCATATCCTGGAATTACATAACAATTATCATAACACCTATTTGTTTTATCAAGATAAGAATCTCTTACATCACTTTGTGTTGTTCCTTCTGTCATTCCTGCCAACCAATGTGTTTCATATTGAGTTATTTCTACAATAGATCCTGCTAAGGTGCAATAATTTTGTCCATTACTTTCAGGTTCCCAAAAATCAATTCCTGGGGGAATTAAAGGTACACAAGTTCCTTGTTCTTCTTCATTATAGGGGTCTGTTTTGTACGCTTTTTCATTTACATTCTTTCTATCTGTTCTATATCCTTGTACCCAACTACACATATTTAATGTGCTTTCACATTCTGCTTTATTTGCTATGTTCGCACATGAAAGATAATTATTTGAAACACATTCTGCATGAGTAAATCCATTTGTATTTGGTATTTCCTCATCAACACAAATTTCTTGTCTATAATCTGCACATTCATATGGAATAACTTCTCCATCCCAGCATAATAATTTATAATACCTGCTTCCAGGAATATTATATTTATCTGTATTTTCTAATTCTTCCCTCGCTGTTTCAACTTTTTTAAGTTCATTTTGAGTAAGATCTGAGTTAGCAGGATCGTAAACTAATTTCATTGGTAAATGAGGATATGTTCCAGGACTATCTGCACACCAAGATTCTCCATGTTCATAAGTTTGTCCATGATATTCACAACCAAGGCTTTTACATTCATAATTATTATTAGAAACTTCTCCACATACACTCCCTTCAATATAATCGCAATTTCCACATTTTTTAGGGTCGTTTATGTCAAAAATACAAACTGGTTCTTTTATTTTTGTCCAATATTCTTTAGAAACTTCATTATTTATTGGAAACATATCCTTATAATAAACATTTGCTCTATTACCGCAAGTATCTTTAAAATAAACTTTTGAATCTTTTCCTTCTGTATAACACATTTTTTCTTTAGAAGGTGTGCAGGTGGTTTCTAATTCTGTTGCAGTACACAAAAGTCCAGAATAAAAGTCTTGGTTTTCCCCTGAACACGCTTTTCTTAAAACATAGTTTTCACAATCTATTTCATAATCTTCTTTTGTAACACATGCACCTTTGTCTTCTGAAATTACTAAACTTGTGCACTCCTGTTCTCCATTAATATCAGATCTAAATTTATATGGAATTGCATAATCAGTTGAAATTTGTTTTGCCTGAATTTCTGTAACAAAAGCTGTTTTAGTTCCAAATGTTGCACATCCTTTTTGGCAAACATTTATTTCATCTCTTCCTCTTTCATCCCAATCACCCCCTTTGCCTAATTCACAAAGCGCTTTTTCTGTGTTTTTAGTACAAGTTCCGGTTCCCATATCCACGCAAGTTCCTTGCCTACAAAAAGTAGTGTATCTACAAGCCCTACCTTCATATTCACTATCAAGTTTACATTGATCTTCAGGAACATCCACACAATAGCCTTTTGAAAAACTTTCTTTACAACAAGATTCTGCATTTACAAATGTAATTAAAAATAACAAAACAAAAATTACAGCAAAAATTAAAAAACTTTTTTTCATTTTAACTTGGTATAGGAGGTATTGCAAAACTTCTTGTAAGTACTCTTAATTCTCCTCCAACCTCCTTGTCTTTTAAAATGTAAAAAGTATTATCCCAAGTAGGATATTTTCTTTCTACACTAATATATGGATAAGCAGCCATTATTGAAATAGGATCTATTTTTCCATAAGCTATTGCCCACTCCACTATAACTTCACTAATTTTAACAAGTTCATAAAGATTATTGTTCAGCACTATACTAAAGATATTATATGTTTCTGTTCCA
>JAHJDR010000434.1 GCA_018812345.1 bacterium
AATATTTTTATGAAAAATTATATTGAGATGCTATAAAATATCTTCTCTTATGAGATAGGCTGTCACTGATGCTTTTGCTATCAAGAAATCAAGTATCACTACTATTCTTTTTTTAAGAACTGGATTCATTTTCACTGCATGTCGCTTGTGAAATACATAATTCCTAATGAGATTTTCCATATAGTAGATTGTGTTCACCTCTAAGTCATCCGAGCTCAAGTTTATGTTTTTCTCAAGCATGTCACTCAGCCAAACTATTCCATCATCAATAAAATCATTTCCAATTTCATTTAAAAACTTAGAAATTGAATACAAAACTGCTGGATGGTGTCCCATATCGCTAGCAGCTTTCTTAAAGAAAGTTTTTTCCTTAGCTTTTAATGATGGCCATTGTTTAGCTGTTTTCTTCCAATACTGCCAAGCAAGCAAGTAGTTATGAATGATTATATTTATGTTGTGTGGTTGCCATTTTTCTTTAGACAACTTTACAACAGCTTCATAAAATAGTTGCCATACAATCCAAAATTCTTTGTATTGATGAATTTCATCTTCTACACTTACAAAGTTGCTAAAAAGGTTTGCGGTATATTTGAACTGACTCAAATTATCAACAAAGGGTTTTATATACCCAGCTATCTCACCACTATTAGCCATCAATGTGAAATACGCATACTTCTTTAAGAAGCTATTGCTAAGCGTATAGCCATTTCTTTCTTCATCGGTGAGTTTCTTAGCAAATATTGGTAAGACTAGTTTTAAGAACTCTTGATGATCTTCGTGTTGGGTCTTCGGAGGCAAAAGCTCAAATGCTGTATTAAGAATATCTAGTTCTATTGTTTCAATATTTATTAATTCAGTGTAGGTGATTGTATTTAAGAGCACACCATCTATCATTTTTTTGTATCTTTTTTCTAGTATTTTATATACCTGTTTTTTTGTATGTTGATAGACATTCTTTTTGAAGTTTTCCTTTCTAACTTCGTCAATGAGCTTTTCATATTTTGGTTTTAAAAGAAGGAATCCTAAGAAAATTGAATGTGCATCATTAAAGTTTAATTTCCAAAAGTGATGCAAAATAATAGTGGCAGAAAAATCCTTTAACCTATCTCCACCCATCCCAATAGGAAAATCATCAAACAATAAAAACAGCAGCAACTTCTTTACTCTTGGTTTATCGGGGGTGGAGATGTAAAGATATGGCAGAGATCCGATTGATGCTTCAATCCCGTCTCCAATTGAATACCTATAATCGTCCTTAACAGGAAGAGATGCGTGCTCTATAAGTTGACTTTCACAGTAACTAAAATCCTTTGGTTTAAGTTTTTTCCTGAAATCTCTAACTAAAACGGCACACACATAAATATGAGTAGCACGATAGAACAATCCCATATCCTCATTGCCAGCCTTCAAAATTTGTAATAACTTCTTAAGTTCGTGTAATGCACTAATGGGATCGTTTTCATATTTTTTATACTCTATGTACTTACTCTCTTCTCTACGCCACCTCAATTGAGCCCATATACTTAATGAAGAAAAAGCCATAGCGTCATTATTCTTTTTTAAAGATTCTTCACTATATTTCTTTAGTTCAGTATCTAAATTGGGATTAAAGCTAATCACTGATTGACCATCCATTTTTTCTACCTTAGGTTGCATCTTTCGTTTGTCCATACGAGCAAGATAAAGCCTCCAAGTTTTATCAGCATCCGTTTCTTTTGAAGGCTTAGGTAATTGCTTATAGTAGTTGTCAAAAATCTCCCAAATGACCTTTCGTCTTTTACTTGCTTGTTTATCGGTTTCTTCATTACTTTTGAAAATCTGATAATACAAAGCAACGTTCTCAAGGCTACTGCTTCGATGTTTATCGTCACAAGCCTTTATTCGTTCGTCTTGATAAATTTGTGCTAAATAATCACGCTGAGGAAAATTATCACGCAAGCCTTCTAACATCCCCTTATGTGTACGGTCTTTAACATATCTTGTTGTGTCGTACAGGAAAAATTCTTTTGTCTTAAAAATCATTGCAGCAACCTTAAATAGTTTGAAGGGGTATGCGAGAGTAATACTGACGATGATAGAAGTAATAGAGGCAGACTTAGAATTTTTGAAAAGATATATACACCTTTTTTGAAGCTCTTCTACCGTTGAAGATGGAGCAATTTCGAGAAGCCACTTCTCAAGTGCCATATAGACTGACTCTAATACGTTTGGTGATACATGGGTTCCTCTGTACATTTCCCATAATCTGCAACATATATATTGTGTGGTAGGTTTTGAACCACCAGGAAAAATCTCTACTTCCTGAATTTCATTTTGGCTAAGTGAGGATTTTTTGTAATATTCAACAGTCTTGTTGGTAAGTGAGAGGATAAAGTCCAAGGTTTGATCTGGTGCAGTACGAAGCAAAGTAAGGGTTGGTGTTTGATACGGACTTGATGGAAAGTACTCTTGAAGGTGAAATGCTAATCCAAAGTACTGTTCAATTTCCATTGAGTGGTTACCAAAAAGACTATTATCCTCAAAGTCTCTCAACCAGTAAACACTTGCCAACGAAAGTATTCTTTCAGGAATTGCTTGTACTACTTCTGCACTATCAATAACAGATGAAAGCATTGTCTCGGCAAGTTCATAATATTTATCCCGGTGCTTAATTTTTCCTTGCGAGATGACTTCATCAATGATAGAAGAGAGTTCTTCTTTAATTTCTCTTGAACCGTCCAAAATTACCTTGATGATCTTTTTCTCAAACTCATCACGTGATCTATAACCAAATCCTCCATGTTCTGCGATACTCTCGTAGTAGAACAATGCAATCTGACTTGCAGCTCTGGTAGTTTCTCCTCGCTTATTTTTACTACTCCAACTCTCAAGTAGAGCCAAAATAACATTTATGTTTTTAAGGCCCAATTTTTCTTTGTTTCGATTGATAAAATCAATGATGTAATTCCAACCACTGCCTTTAGGCTTAGTGAAGAGTGTTTGTATCGCTATTCCCGTCATTCGTTGAAAACCGAGTGATTTAATTGTGGTTTCATCAATTTCTTTACATGCAATTCTGAGCAGAAAAATAATCTTAACCAACAACCTTGCATCATCTTCCAGCATCTTCTCTTCAAAAAGCTCAAGTATGTCTTTGCTATGTTCAGACAATAAAACAGATACCAATACCTCGTCTCGCCAATAGCTTTCAATAGCAGTATTTGAAATTGAAGCTTCGACCAAAGACTTGATCATGTTTTTATCAACGATAAGCTTGTCAGCAAGCCAGTGTCTAAATGCCCTACGAACGGGAAGAGAATTCCCTAAATCTCTATAAAAATCTTCAGACTCACCCCGCAAACGGAATGTGCTCTCAATAAACCTTTCTAGTGCCCATTCCTCATAAATATCATGCGTAATGAAGTATCCCCGTGTGTCTTTTTCATATCCAACAATCTCGTCATCTATTAGCTTTTGAAGAATTGAAAGGTCGAGCCCATCAGCCTTCACAAAAAAATTACCTTCGTTGGCTCTTTTTTGTGCTAGAGATATAAAACATTCTTCTCTTCTGATATGTGTGCGGTCTTTCGTAAATGAAGTGTTAGC
This sequence comes from bacterium, assembly GCA_018812345.1. GTDB lineage: Bacteria > UBA10199 > UBA10199 > UBA10199 > JADGCS01 > JAHJDR01. The sequence continues at coordinate 3,586 of JAHJDR010000434.1, forward strand.
TATTTTTTTATCCCAAAGAATATTTTTGAAATCAGAGCACGTTACATCTTTTTTTATGTCGTTGTAGTTTTGGAGGTACTCGCTCAGGTAAAACGGGTTACAAATAAGGTCTTGCAACCTATCATCACTAGGTAAGGAGAAGCTATGAGCCTGGGAAAGTCTAACGAGTTCTTCGTGGCTAATTTTTTTAATGTCCTGTGTTTGGAATGCAAGTCCATAAAGACTAACCAGTAAATACCTTAAATCGTCAAGATAGTTGTGCCTTGTAGTAAAAATTATTTTCCATTTATTTTGTAAAAAAACGTTTAAGAATGTTTTAAAGACTTCTTTATTTTCAATATCCGAGAGTTTTTCAGCCGAGTCGATAACTATACATTTTTCTGCAACATCGGTATATGCCGTTGCTAAATCGTTAATCTTAAAATCACCATAAATGTTAACCAAGCTGTTGACATCTGTTGTGTTGTTAAACTGTATAGCCTTGAAAACAAACAATGGTATTTTCCCACCTATGGAAGTATAGAGGTCTTTAATAACAGCTGTCTTACCCACGCCTCCCTCTCCACTTAGAATTACAGGTACCCCATCCTTAATATTCTTGGAAAGAGTCGTAGTAATGCCTGATCTGTCTATTTTTAATTCTTTGCCAGCAAAAGGTATCCCTGACTGAATGGGATTTAAAACTAACGAGGAATGTTTCTCCAATTCCTCTATGAGGTCAAGAATACTTTTCCCGAAGCTAAAAAAGTGCTTGGCTATTA
>JAHJDR010000435.1 GCA_018812345.1 bacterium
GATCGTATGAAACTTATTTACCGAAGTTGGCATACACAGTGCATATACTAATTGTATTATTAACAAAAAGGAAAAGGGGAAAATATGAAAATTAAAACAAATGTAAAATCAGGGTATGAGGTTGTTATTATTATTGTTAGAAACGTTAGAGTTTAATTATAAATTAATAAATAAAGGGGATGTTATGAAGATTAAAACAAATGTAAAATCAGGTCATGAAATTGTTATTATCATTGTTAAAAATATAAGAGTTTAAGGGTTTTTTTGTTAAAAAGAGCGGGTTTGATTATTTAAGGTCTATGGCGAAAGTCATGGGCCTTTTTCTATGTTAATTGTGCCGCGTGGAAAACCTAGTGATTAATGAAGGGCCTGAGATTTGTTTAATATTCTTCCCCAATGTTATTCCACTCAGCATCTTCAATCCATTTTTCAGGACTTGCTGTGAAGTCTATGAGGGCTTCCATGATGTCAATATGTTGTTTTTCTTCCCCAGCAATGCGCAAGAAAATTTCTTTGTGTGTATCAATCATGGTTTGCTCAGCTTTTTGAGTGTAAAAATCAAAGGCAGCTTTTTCCAAATCACGGGCTTTTTCATAGAAAGCCACTTCATCTGTTTCAAAATCCGCTACATCAGTGTTTTCTTTGAATCCTGAAAAAACTGTTTTCACATCATTGAGCAGGGCTTCTTCAGCCATTGTGGGAGTGGGGTTTTCTTTGCTCATTTCAGCTAGTACATTGTAGTGTTTGACTTCTTGATTTGCTAAAAAATTTAAAATCTTTTTTAATCCAGGGTTTTTTACTTTAGCTTCGAGTTCACGGTAATAATTTTCGCCTTCTTTTTCCATTTTCATTGCGTATACGTAAATGTTCATTATTTGCTCCTTTTTGTCTCTGGTTTTCTGGGTCTCTGGTTCGCTGGGTCGCGGGTTCGCAGGGACGTTGTTTTAGTAAGTTGCTTTTCTGTTTCTTTATACCAGTCGCTAGACGTTAAAATTACAGGTTATATATGTGTTGATACTGTAAGAGACTAAGTGAGTCGAGTGAAAATAATGGCAGATTAGCTAATTGTTTGCCAGCTCCAGTTTTCTTCGTGCCAGATGTCGCGAAGGATTTGAAACTGTAGCCAAATAGGCATGGCAAAGCCCATGCTGTTGGAGCCACGAAAGATGTATGTATTCATGCCCACAACATTTCCTGAAGAGAGATCCACAAGAGGACCGCCGCTGTTGCCTGGGTTTATGGCAGCATCTGTTTGGATGTACTCATCCTCATCAAAATCATAGTTATTAATGATGCCGCGTGTGACGCGAAAGGGGAGACCGCGAGGGGCGCCAAACGTGAGCACAAATTCTCCCTGATCAATATCATTGATATCGCCAATGGGAGCGGGTGGTAGGTATGTGTCTCCTGTTTCAATAACAAGAATCGCAATGTCCATGTCTTCATCAGATACAAGAACTTTGGCAGGCCCAAAAAACTTTTTGCCATTTGCAAATTCCGTTTGAATCAAAATTGAGTTATTGGCCACATGGTGATTTGTGGCAATAAGCGTTTGTCCTTCTTCAGGCATGTAGCCTTGTAGATCAAGATCAGAAGGATCCACAACAAAGCCTGATCCCAACCAACTAGCAGGTGTTGATTCCCCTGTTTCTTCATCAACCATTTTCCCTGTTACAGAGATTCTGGCCACAGAAGGCATGATATCTTTAATGACTTCTTTTGTTCTGTTTTCACTGGGGAGATAAATAGGATTTGTATCAGAAACTTCAACCCTTGTATCTAAACCTTCGACATCTACGTTCATGAAATATGTTTTTTGAATACCTTCTCTGGCCATGAGTGAGTTTGTGAGTGGTCGGATAAGGTTTGTAAGGAAAGGTGCTTGGGTATCTGTGCGTGCCGTGAGGTAAGAATCACTGGCAGTTAAAGGTCTGATTGTTGGCTGATTTGTTGCTCCTGTCAGCTGTCGAATGTGTGGATTGTTTTGGACACCTGGAATATCATCAATAAGATATGCGGGACGTGTTGCTTTGGAACTGATAGCAGAAACCATAAATCCTCCCCTTAGGTTACCCCAATGAGCTTGTGACTCATGAAGGCTGGTTAATTCTTATTATAGAATTGTGTCGGATGAATGGGGCGAGCGTCAACAGAAAAAGCTAAGAAAACCAGTAAGTTATAATTTTTGTCTGGGGATTTATAATCTTTGACCTGATCCCATCGATCCACACACGCTAGACGATAGACGCTAGACGATAGACGC
>JAHJDR010000063.1 GCA_018812345.1 bacterium
ACACAAAATTAACATAATATATATTATACGACAAATGATATATGTGTAGTCTGACAGGATTAAGCCAATTTCAATATCCAATAATCAATAATGAATATCCAATGTCCATTTGGTTGGTATTAATCTATCTTCACTCAACTTGGTTATTGAATATCAAAACATTCCCCACGCTAGACGCTAGACGCGAGACGCTAGCACGCTCCTAGTCGCCAGTCCCTGCCACCCCAGAACCCCGGCTCTTTTCATACTAAATATGCATCAAATACCTAGGTTTTTGGTATGTATATAGTCTGACTGGATTAAGCCAATTTCAATAGCCAATAATCAATAACGAATATCCAATATCCATTTGGATTGTGATTTATGTTTGTTTACATACGCTAGACGATAGACGACAGACGATAGACGTTCCTCAGCGATCCATTGCGAGCGCAGCGCGCCGTGCCAGCCTCTGGCTGGGCAATCCAGGAAAATGAATTTATATTCCTCTAATCAACAATTTGTAAATTGTCGGCAATGTATTGTCCCTAAAAGCTTGAGATGCGCCTGGGATGCCATCAGATAAGAGATGTCCATTTTCAAGCATACTTTTGACTTTAGTGAGATGATGTCGTCGATTCATTCTTAAATAATCATAAACTATTGCTGCGCTCGTTTTATCGCCACGTATGCAATATGATAATAATATTTTAAATACCAAAGATGTCGCATAATCTTTAAGTGTATTTTGATCTGTAGTAGCAAATCGAGAATGAAAATTATCCCATGGTGACATATTTTCTGGAATATCACCCTCTTTTTCATAATAAGCAATTTGATAGGCGCTAACGATAGTGAGTTCTTTCCAACCAGCTTTCATACCAGTGGTAAGGTCTCTATAACAGGCGCTTATAAATTCTGTTCTTTGTGTTTTGCTCAAACCGTTAAAAAATTTACTTTGATTAATTCTTAACAGTGGCGCGCCCTCTTCCGTAAAAATAGCTCGTGCGCAGTCCATTGCGAGATTAGGTCTTTTTTGCATAAAAAGGTCTGTGAGAGAATCTATTCTACGGGAGCTACTACCATGATGTCTGGCATAGGCTTCAAATAATTTGGGTAACATAGCTGGGGTAACAATAGCCATATTTTTATCTAACACAGTTTCCAGTAAAGGCATGGCGCGCACATCACTGGCAGCACGTCGTGCCAGCAGTGCTAACATGGAATGACTTGTTTCTGTTTTAACGTCTCCCAAAATTCCTAAGTAAACCATAATGCTCAAATCAGAAGAAAACCGTTCAGGCTTTGTTTGAGCGAGCTTGCGGAGGGTGTTATATAGTTTTGGATTGGTCTCACAGGCTCTTTTTAAAGCAGCTTTTTGTTCATCTTGAGGGACTTGAACAAGGTTTTCAGTTAATCTAAGTCGCTCAATCATAATGTCTACGTAGATATCAGGTACTGAACAATAGTCATGCAATAAGGCTTGTCGGCAAAGATCATTATCATGTGTTTTTCGTTTGATCAGATCTCTTTTTTTAGTTGGTTGATCAATTCCTGGTATGAGTCGTGTTGTATAATCGTCAATACTTACTGGGGGTAAACCAAGTCTTCTCATATCGCTTAGTACATTATGAGCACGTGCTTGTAACATACGTAGACCATCGTGATCATCTTGGGAGAGTCTATAGATAGCTACAGCGTCCTGAAGAGCTTGTTGTTGCAGGGCTGTTGCTGACGCCCTATTCTGTTCAGACACGGGAAAGCGTCCTAGTGTGTATGTGGCTAAACTAAATGTTGTGGAAACATTATAGGCATCAACAAAAAAAGTATGCATACGTCACCTCCCGATTTAAAAGACTATAATGTATCTATTAATAGTTTTGCAGTCCTGTTGGGAATAGTTAATTTATTATGAGACAAAAAACTGGACACAAATGTGTCCGAAATGTATTTGATTGAAGTAATTTGTATGCTGATAGTATTAAGAAGTCAGTATAATTAATGGAGATAATCATATGGCAAAATTAGAAATGAGCAGTTTGAATAAGGCGCTCGATTCTCTTGGGCGCTCTCTTGCGATTACCAATAATTCTGAGAAAATGGCTGCCATGGATGATGATTTGGCTGAAACTGTTCGTGCGGGGGTTATTCAAAATTTTGAAGTCTGCTATGAGCTTTGCTGGAAATTTATGAAGCGTTGGCTCGAAGCAAATGTGGGCAAATCTCATGTTGAAGGAGTTCCTTGCCATGAGCTTTTTCGATTAGGTGCTGAAAATAAGCTTATTGATGATGTTGAAGAATGGATGAGTTTTCATAAATTAAGAAATGAAACATCTCATACCTATGATGTGGCCACAGCAGAGAACGTTTTTAATATTGCGAATAGTTTCTATAAAGCCTCTATGGTTTTTTATAAAAACATTGAGGCCAAAAATGATTGATGTTTCCCAAGTACATTTTGAATCAATTAAGACAATTCTCAGAGACTTTATTCCAAATAGGCGTGTATTGGCCTTTGGGTCTCGGATTAATGGCAAAGCAACAAAGCATTCTGATTTGGATTTAGTGATTATGGGAGATGAGTGTGTGGAAACAAAGACCATGGCCATGCTTGAATACGAATTTCAAAAATCAGAAATCCCCTTTCGTGTTGATCTCATAGAATGGGCCAAAACCAGTGAAGCCTTTCAGAAAATAATTCTCAGTAATTTTATAGAAATTCAGCAACAGTAACTATTTTTTTAATGAAAGTGGTGCATTCATTTATAGAGTTCCGGCGCACTTTGATCTCAAAGTTATTTTAAGACCCAATGACTTCCTTTTTTACGGCCTTTTAGTTCAATATTTGATGTGTTTTTGAGATCAATTAATGCTTGCTGTCTTGTGATCGTATTATCTATTTTTTTGAGATAATCTGAAATGGTAAAATTAATATTATTATGTGCTAAATCTTGTATGATGTTTTTTCTTGATTCAGGCCCCCAGTGACCAAGACTCATTCTTTGTGCTTTATGTATAATGGGTCTTTCACGTGCTAAAAACCCCCATTCATAATATTCAGATAAGCTTTTCTTTGAGGCTTGTTTCATGTTGTTGCTGCCTGGAGAATACAGATCTATAAAATATAATTGATGTGGTACAGGTTTATATTCTTTGGTTATGTATTCATAATAATCTAAGTATTCTTTGTCATGAGTTCTTGTTAGAAAGTTTAAGATAACACATACTGTTTGAGGTGTGTTTGCTTGTTTAAGAAGAATTTTTAGTTCTAATGGATTAATTCTTTTCCAGTTTCGATAGAAGTATTCTACAAGAATACTAAGCAACCTTGGATCATAGCGAGACATTTGAGAGCCTAAAATGAGCAGCTCTTCTTTTAATGCATAATCATATGGCCATTCTTCTTTTTCTCCTATTGCCCTTGCACCTAATTGTGCTAGTTCATAATACATGCGAGACAAGTGTTTAAGGGTTGGTGGTTGTATAAGATTTATCATAAATCTAGTTCATCCAAGAGTTCATCGAAGAAATCGTTAGCTTCTCTTGCTTTGGGTATATGATCATCAATAAGTTTTCTGAGATGATTTTCGACGAGATCAATATTTTTCAATTTTTTTATAAGTACACGAGCGTGAGGCACATCTTTTTCTCGTCCGGCAAAACATTTAAGAATAAGCAAGTCTTCAATGCTCAATGCATTTACTGTGATGTGTTTACCTTCAAAGATAGTAATTAGCCTTGATTCATAATCCTGAGGTAATGTGTAAAGAAAGGTTCCGAAGTGAGGGTTTAGCCAGTCTTTGGGAAGGTTGAGTTCATTGGCAACTTCTTGAATTTCATCAAAAACATCAGCTTGTGTTATGGGTGATTTATAAAACAGGGCATCAATATACATAGTAGATAAAGGAAAAGCGTGTGCCAAGACCATGGCCCCCCCTCCTCCCAACAGTAATTTTGCCTTAGAACAAATTTTTTTATCAAGACTTTCAAAAGCCTTTAGCATGATGTGTTTATCCATAATTTATTATACACTATTATATGACAACTAGTCAAAGTGATAGTCAAATAAACATTAAAAGTTTAATTAATTTCATGCTTTGTGGGACTAACGAAGAATTATATAAGTTTTTCAACATGCTCTTTGTAGGAATTAGGCTTATTTAACGATGCACTATTCTAAGTGATCATGTAGAAATTCAATCCTCAAAATGATCTCTATTAGTAAGGTCTATGGGATCTGGATGGGGACATATAGCTTCTTTCATCTCTGGAGTAATTGTGTAGCCAGGAAAAATAACAAAATCATTTATGCGTTCCATAATTGGATTAAACCAACGATTGTCTGTATCCAAGCCATCACCTTCTTCTGTTCTTGATGGATCTCTTGGCTCATACAAGATTGTGCCTGCATTTTTATACCAATATGTTGAAGCGCTGCTTAGCTCTCCACCAAAATGATCATATTGAATTTGGCCATCACGATCCGTATAGGGAGTATTATCTAAACTACAAAACTGTATAAGTGATATTGCAGACATGATTCCCGCGCGATGCATACCGCCACGGCAATGAGCATAAATAGGTTTTCCACCAGGCTGCATGGCTTGGTAAACAAGATCTATAAAGTCTTTAAAATTTTCTTCTGAAGTTGTGAGGTGTGTATAGCTGAGTGTATTTTCAGTTCCATCTATTCTTGTAAGACATCTTGCTTCTACATTTCCTGTTTCTTCATTAAAGGTTACTCGAGCATCAGATAACAACTTTTCATTACTTGAGTAAAAATTATCATGAGGCAAATAGATAGCTGTTCCAAAGCCTTCTTCACATAAATCAATAAGCGAATCTGGTTTCAAAGGTTGATCAGATTCATCATCTTCTTCTCTGTGAACACCACCTCGGTAGAGAACGCCATGGAGCACAGTACGCATACGATGAAGACTTGTGAGATGTTCAAACGATACGGAAATAGGTATGCCATTATATTGATAACGATCTTGGTAAAACTCAGCCCTTTTAATAGGTTCTGATGTCGAAGAATCATGGGTCGTTTCTTCAGTTACAGGAATGGTAACTTGTTGGTCCTGAGGGATGGTTATTTTATCGATTTCCATAATATTTAGTCTCTACATAAGTGACAAGGTATCTAATGTGAAGCAAATTATTTGTCAGGGTTCTAATATTTTAAAGTCCCTTCGTCATATTTACGATGAATCACTTGTGCTAAAATCTATACATGTGAGTGATAAATTAAACTGTTTTTTTAGGCCTTAATATTAACAATCCTATTTTACTGTTATCATTGAAATTAAATATTCACATAATTGGTATGTGTATTGCATTCACTTAACGCTGTACAGCGTACGTAACACACAAATAAATTTTGACAAAAAAATTATAGATCAACTATATAAATAAAATAAATAAAGGAGCGTTTATGTTTTTTTTCCTAAGTGGTTGTTCACCTGTACAAGAGCCTTATGAAGAACCTATTGATACAGAACCAGAAGATACGTGTGATCAATTAGATCAAGATACATACTATAGGGATTTTGATGGCGATGGTTATGGAGATTCTAATGATTCTCTAGATGCGTGCGAACAGCCTGCTGGCTATGTGACAAACAATGATGATTGTGATGATTCTGATTCTAGCGTAAATCCGGATGCGTATGAAATTTATGGAGATAGCATAGATAATGATTGTGATGATGCCCTTGATCGGGAGTGTCATTATACCACTGTGAATTGTGGGGAGTCTACTGATGTGAGTTCCTTTGCTGAAGCGCAAGATCGCACGCGTGATAATGGACTCGTACAAATTTGTTCAGGAACGTATCATGAACAATTAGGGATAATTAGACCTTTGACTATTGAAGGTGTTGGTGATGTGACTATCGCAGGATGGGGAGAAGATAGTGAGCAAAATTATTCCTATGCTGATGCTATGATATCAGGAATTACTTTCACAGATTATGATATTGCGTTTAAAGTAATGCCTTATGCTACGGTTACCATGACAGAATGTAATTTCAGTGAAAATGTACACGCCCTTTGGGTAACTGAAGATGGTGAATTAATTTTAGAAGATTCACTGTTAACCAATAATGATTCTTCAACAAGTTACCACGGTTCTGCGATGAGAATGGAAACTTATTCAACTGCTGAATTTCACAATGTAGAAGTAAGTCAAAATCTCACAGCAACTGGAGGCACAATTTATTTGAATATTGGCGCTACATTATACATGTATGATAGCAGTATCCATGACAACGTTAACACTGATCCTAATATTAGATATGGTATGGCTATTGATGGTTTGGGAAACACGTCAATCTATCTGTATAATACAGATGTTTATAATCATCCAGATAATACATTAGGTGGAGCCATACAACTTTTTCCATCAACAGGTGATGCCTTTATTAGAGCCGATGACTCATGTGCCATGTATGACAATGGTGATGGCAATGATATTGGACTTGGTTCACACGCATACAGCTTTAATTACACAGGTAACCTGACTCAATGTTATGGTTATCAAGAAACTAATGATGGCGAATGCATTGAGTATTAATCAACCCGTTCACAAGTCGCTAAGGCTGAAAATGCCCACTCAGGGTGTAATTGAGAGGAGACGTTTTCAATATTCCAATTGCCAAAATTTGAATAATCCCAAGCAATATGAGCCACTAAGCCTTCACGACAGGCATTGGTTGCTGGATCAGCGACACTCATAAAATACCAAAGTGATTTAATATCTGTGCTCCCCTCCTCTGTAAATCGCGAAACCTTCCATGCATCAACAACATGACTAGAGGCATCATCCTGCACTGTTATAGATTCATGGTCTATTGTAGGTTTAGTTGGTCTATCTATACCATCAATGGTTTGCATGGACACAGTGAGATCTCCTGAAGGTGTACGTAAAAAAGTAGCACTGTAATCAAAGAATGATCTTGTTGGTTCATATATGCGACAAATCCATGAACTGTGGTCTGCGCCTTCTGGAACAAAATGATCTTGTGTTAATGGACAAGCATTAGAGAGAACATCTTCATTTAATGCGAGTAATGTAGGGTCATATGAGATAGGTGTTGTTTCAGTTGTGGCTACTGTAGGTTCTGTCATAAAATCTCCTTAAAACTATTTGTTATCAATTTCCCATTGAATGTCACGCAAGATGCGCTGCACATCTTCATTCTCACTCATATCCTTTGGCATGGCTCGAATTTGATCTTGTAAGAGAGCTTTAAACTCTTCAGGAATCAAGCCTTCTTGATCATGCGGAATGTGTCTTTTTACAGCACTGAGTGTTGCGATAGCGTCAGTGTTAGAGCCAATTATGCCACCCTCCCACTGACAATAACTCATAAAAAATACAGAACGTATGAGTGCTTCTGTGGATTCATATCGCAGTTCATAAAAACTTCTGATTTGCATGAGCATCATAGTTGTAACACCATCTAAAGAATAGTTAATGCGTCTCTCAGGACTCGTGGCGTACTGTAATGCCTTTGCAAAATACCGTTGAGCCACTTTGTCATCACCATCTAATAGGTAGGTCTGTGCTATTTGACAGTGGAGATTAATATTTGTGGGCATGAATTCAAGTGCTCGTTGGTAAAAGGAACGCTCAATTTCTGTTGAACCACCCTGTGTATGAGCAATAACACCTAACATGGAATACGTGTTAGGATCATAAGGATTAAGGTGGAGTTTTTGCATTAATGCCTCTTCAATTTCGCGAGAAAGTGTTTTAGGTTTCTTTTTGGTGCTTACATCTTGAGCAAAGGCATCCCAGGTTTCTTGAGATGTCTGGCTTAAATAGTATTCACTGGAAGAAACAGCGTCACCATAATTGGTTTTGGCTAATTGAAGGTGGACATTGAGTAATGCTGTGCGTGGTTCATCAGGTAATCTTACAGAGGCGGCTTGAAGATTGTTTTGTTGTGCTACAGGGTCCATGAGTCTACCAAAGGCCAAACCTAATGCAAAATAGAATTCTGGTTCTGCTGATGTTGATTGAAGGAATTGTTGTGAATAACCATAAAACTCCCTAGCGCCTGAATCACTTTCAAGCATGCGCAGAGTAAGCTCCACAGCTTCATCAAACTTATTTTGTTTCATGAGTGCTATTGTAAGAATGTTTGCAGTTTCAATGTCATTTGGTTGCATTTTGAGAATTTCTTTTAAAAGAACCTCAGCTTTATCTAAACGTTCCGCTTTTAAATGCTTATCTGCTAAGGTAACTGTGATTTGTTTATTATGAGGAATTTTATCGTGTAGCCACTCCAGGTGCTGTAAGGCTTGAGCTTTATCTTCAAGAGCAGCATATAATCCAATGAGCTGGTTGATGAGACCTGTCATTTGATCATCTAGCTGTGATTCTCTGAGCATATTATCTTGATTCATATTATACTGATAGTAAACAACAGCATCTCCTGATGTTCTGTCATCAACAAGTTTTATTTCTAATGCTTTTTCCGCATAAGGTATAGCATCAGTATAGTTTTCTTCTAGAGCGTGTAGCAGAGCCATCGATGATAAGGCATCAATAGAGTTCTCATTAAAAGAATAGGCTTTATTAGCATATTCCCAAGCCTTTTCCAGATTATTATTATTGATACAGATCATTGATCTCATGAGAAAGAGTTCTACAAGACTGGAATCTGAATCAATAAATGCATCTTCATTCTGAAGCTCTTGCTCTATCTGAGGTAATATTTCATCTAAGTAAGTACTTGCTTCCTCTATTTGGTTGAGATTCAAATAGGCGATGACCACCATCATTGCTTTTGAAACAGAGTCCAGTCCTGTAAAGACTTCTTTTCCATGTTCTATACATGTTTCAAAATCACCTGTGAGAAAAGCTGTGTAGGAAATGAACTGTTTTACGTTTAGAAGATCATTGGATACAGCAATCGCTTTATCTAAATACATGACGAGTTTTTCGCGATCACCACCATGTAGATAACACAGGCCTAGGCTTACTAATAAAAACTCTTCTTTAGGATAGGCTTCTACTAAGATATCTAGCATGTTCTTACTGAGATTTATTTTGTTATTGGGAATAAATGCCCCCATAAGAAGGTCTGCAATGTCAGACGCGATGTTTGTGATCTCCTTTTCTTCATCAAAGAAATCATTAGCATGGCTTGTTTCCATGAGTTGATGGGTTAATTCCATGACGGCCACTTTGTCCTCAAGAACAGCTGAAATAATTATTGAATCCAAAAGAGCATAGTAATCTTCGGGAAAATTTCTATTATTACTTGTGCGCAAAGCGAGTAAAAAATCAGATCGACCACTGTTGTAAATATCTGAATAGTAATCAAAACGCTCTAACAACCCTTCCTGGGATGTATCTGTAATTTCCTGACGCTGCACATCTTGAGAAAAAATAACTCCTTGCCGTTTTGGTTCAGTTGTAAGAGCGTCATCTACGACAGCTTGATTAGGTGTGGTCGTTGTTACAATTTCAATGGTATTTTCGACACAATGAGGTGTTGTAGGAATAGAGTCATAGCAGTTAAAAAAAGCATCAATTGCTTGGTTTTGGTTTGGGTAAGATTCCTTCAAATTATTTATAAACT
>JAHJDR010000064.1 GCA_018812345.1 bacterium
GATCATTGCCTCACACGATTTAGAATTTATTGTTCAAACATGCGATACAGTGATTTTGATGGATAAAGGCAAAATCATCACACAAGGTAACACAAAAGATATTTTGTCTAATGAACAACTCATGCTGGCCCATGGATTAGAAACACCTCATATTTTAAGACACAATCACCCACATTAACAGAATGTTTAACCAACAAAATCCAACAGAATGAAAAACAATGTTGATCGCAACCAATGACAATGTCATAGATAAAACAATCCTTATGAACCGCTTTCTACTCAATTTTGCCTACAATGGAATTGCTTATAAAGGCTTACAAGTCCAACCCGGACAAAAGACTATTCAAGCAACCTTAGAAAAAGCTTTGAAAAAAGTTCTTTGTGAAGATGTGAAAACGACTTTGAGTGGTCGTACAGATACAGGTGTGCATGCACTTGATCAACTTGTGCAGTTTAATCTCAAAACAGATAAAGCTATTAATCGCGCCAAAGACAATAAAATCATTCTTCAACTCAATGGCGTTCTCCCTGAAGATATTTCTGTGATTTACGTAAAAGTGGCAAAAAAAGGGTTTGATGTACGCAAGCATGCGAAGAAAAAAACCTATGTTTACCACATCCTGGTCTCTAAACAAAAAAATCCTTTTCTTAACGACTTGATATGGCGCTTACCTAAACCTGTTGATCTCAACGCCATGAAAAAAGCAGCCAAACACCTTGTGGGCAAAAAAGATTTTACCACGTTTTGTGCTGTTGATTCATACGCCACCAATAAAGTCCGTGAACTGTTAAGAATACAATTTAAAACCACCTGCCCTTTTCCCATGTTTAAACTTAAAAACGAAAAATACATTAGCATTGAATTCACGGGTAATGGTTTTTTAAAACAAATGATCCGCAACATCGTGGGCACGCTCGTTGAAGTAGGACAAGACAAACGCTCACCGAGCGACATTAAGAAACTCCTCAAAGCTAAAGACCGTACGCAAGCTGGCGTTTGTGCTCCAGCGAGAGGACTTTATTTGAAGAAGGTGTATTACTAGACACAATATCCAATATCCAATATCCAATATCCAATATCCATGTGAAAACATACTTGGATATTGATTATTCATTATTGATTATTGGTTATTGAAATAGTTTTTTCAGTGTAATTTCAGCATGTTAAATTAACTATTGCATTAAAATTCCCCTTTGTCCTACATTATACGGATACTATGAAACGCATACCCGAACACATCACTGAACAGATCCTACAGGAGTCAAATATTGTAGATATTATCCATGATGTGATTCCACTCACAAAGGCGGGCGCCAATTACAAAGCTCGTTGCCCTTTTCATCAAGAAAAAACAGCCTCCATGATGGTGAGTCCTGCTAAGCAAATCTTTCATTGTTTTGGTTGTGGCGTAGGCGGCAATGTTTTGAGTTTTGTCATGAAGTATGAACAAATAGATTTTCCGGCAGCAATAGAAAAACTAGCCCAACGGTTAAACATAAAACTCGAACGCCAACAAGCAACAGCGCAAGACACGCAAAGAGAAACTTTTTTTCGCATCAATGCCTATGCTCATTGGTTTTTTAAAACAAAACTCAAAGAATCAAAACAAACACAAGCCTATTTAAAAAACAGACATCTTTCTGAGGAGATCATTAATCAATACGAACTAGGCTATGCCCCTGATGGGTTTGAAAGTTTGGTTACTTTTCTCAATCAGAAAAAAGCCCCTTTAGATAAAGCCATACAACTAGGTGTTATCAAAAAAAAAGCTGGTGGGCGCTACTATGATTTTTACCGTGATCGCCTCATGTTCCCCATTCACAATGCTATGGGCAAAATAGTGGGCTTTGGCGGCCGCCTTCTTTCTAATAAAGAGGAAGCTAAGTATTTAAATTCCTCTGAAAGCCCTATCTATAACAAAAGTTATGAATTGTACGGTTTGTATCAAGCTAAAAAAGCCATTGCGCGTGCCAATGAAGCCATTATCGTTGAGGGCTACATTGATGTCTTGGCTGCAGCGCAGCTAGGTATTCACAATGTTGTGGCCCCCTTGGGAACAAGTCTCACACCAGGTCAGGTCAAAACATTGAAAAAATATGCTAATCAAATTCTAATTATGTTTGATGGCGACCAAGCAGGCGTTAAGGCAACCCAAAAGGCCGTTCTTACGTGTTTTGAAGCGGGCATCCACCCTAAGTTAGTAATTTTACAAGACAATAAGGACCCTGGAGATTATCTTGAGCATCCTGCTGAACAAGAGGCCCTAAAAAAACAAGTAAATCAGGC
>JAHJDR010000065.1 GCA_018812345.1 bacterium
ATTATGGATTTTGAAGAAGAATCCAAGCGCATGCGACTCATTGCTTTAAATCCTGGTGTGACAGTCGAGCAGGTTGTTGAGAACACAGGTTTCGAACTTCTTATTGCCGATAATATTACAGAAAACGCCGCACCTTCAGACGAAGAACTACGCGTTTTGCGTGAAGAGGTTGATAAGGATAAGTTGTATATATAAACGTACAGCGTACAGCGTACAGCGACTATTGAGCTTCCATATCTTGAATTTTTTCCAACTTTACTTAAATAAAACAATAATATCAAAGAACTATTAGTCAAGACAGAAGCAACTTTTGAGGATAAGGGCCGATAATACAATATGTGGGCACACATATGAAAGGTCACAACTATGTCAGGCACAAAACCTGTTGGTCAAGGGATTCAAGTTAACCACGCTTCAATAGAAAATATTTCGCCAAAATCTTTAGATACAAAAGCTATTAATCGGTTAGATGGTTTTGCTCAACTTGATGGCATGGAAGGTTTTCCATCTGTGTTTAGACATTCTGGTTTGCTTATGCCTGGTCAAACAGGATTGTTTGCGAGTCAAGACTCTATAGAAACAAAATACGGTGATGTTAACGTTATTCCTTTAGAAGAAATGGATACTATTCTTTCTGATCCAAAACTCCAAGAGCAAGAACCAAAAGACCTAGTCACAATGACAGCGGCTTTTAACGTAGCTTTTTATGGAAACTGGGAACCAGAAGCTATGAGCCTGGAGTTTGATCAAGCACATAAAACACTCAAAGAAACACAAATACAACCAGGCCCCATACTCATGGCATTAGAAGCTGCTTATGCGCCAAATGAAGGACGGTTTGTTGAATGGGTTACTATGCGGATGGATTTGTGGAATGATAGAGGGAGTTATTGTAGTTTAGAAGACAAGGGCGATTTGAACATGACAATGGCAGTGACTTATGGATGGTATGATCAGCTATCTCAGGATTCAAAGTCAAAGGTAAATGAGTTGTTTAGAAAAACACATGAAATAATTAATGCAAAAGAATTTAGTTTTTCAAAGGATATGACAGGTGGCTATGGTGCTTTTGCCCTGATGGGGCGCGTATTATCTGAGCAACTTCTCTACAGTCGTGTGAGCCGGTTTGCCGATAAAGAAGAAGAAGAATTTCAACTTTCAGCAGATCTGTTTTCAGAAGAAGCAGATCCCAAGGAAACATTTAAGGCTTTAGATGAACATAATGTTTTTTATGGGGAGATTCCTAAGAAGTGGTTAGATTCTATTTGGCATCTTATGAATAATCAGGCCGAAGAGATCATGGAAATGGAAGACTACTGGATGCATATGCGGACTTTTTTAAGAGACCATCCTCAGTATATTGACGCCTTTTTTCAAAGACATGATTATTGGGAAGCTAAGATGATTCATGGTGAAGGGGAAACTACCTATACAAAAAGTTCTGATTTAAAAATCTGTTATGAATCGTTAGCCGGTTCAGGCCTTGTTCCTGAAGAATATAAGCTACAGGTTTATAGATATATCTTAGGTTATCATGGCCCCAAAACCTTTGCAGCATTTTTAGAAATTGAAGATGCGAATCTATTAGAAGAAAAATTGATATCTTATTGTATTCTTGATCAAGTAAAAGAAGATCCAGAAATCTACAACACTGCCCTAGGTTTTGGGCGTGATTTATTAGGCATGAGATTAAAAGAGTGGGGTGCTGATGATTTAACGGCTTTTTTAAAGAGGATTTTACCAGAGGATATTCAAGAGCAAATGAGTATATCGTGGAAAATTGTTCGTCTTATGTTAGATCAAGACAGAGATGCTGTAGATTTCTTTTTATCACAATCACAGGGCATTCAAGATATAGTTGATCAAAGCATTGTAGAAGATCCCTTGTGGGCTTTTCTATGGAGCGAACTTATACCAACAGGTAGCGGGCTTATGTTCTTGGATTGGTATAGTAGTGGTGATAAGTACAAAGTTGCTTTAGGAGAGGTTCCTGATTTGCTGATAAATACAGGAAATCAGGATGTTCTTGAGGCATTCTATCAAGCTAATCATCCCTATAAAACATTATATGATTTACCTGCTGATCTACGACCAACTGGTCGCGGTTTAAGTTTTGTGAGCATTGATGAATTTGGTAATCCAAAACACATAAAACACTTAGATAAAAAACATGTGAGAAATATTAATGGTGACTCTGATTATTGGGCAGATGTGGATAAAGATGATAGTGCTACGCATGGTGTATCAACTTCGAGTTTAGCTGTAGGAAAAGAATATGGTTTGGCTCCTGATGCAAAACTTTATCTAGCTCCTGTTGATATTGAGG
>JAHJDR010000066.1 GCA_018812345.1 bacterium
AACTCTACGTTCCAGCTTTAAAGGGCAATATGTCGGTTCGTTTGGATGGGGTTGATACGCCTGAATCAGTGTGGAGTTCAAAACTAGAGAAAATGTATAAAAATATATTTCTCTATTTGCAGCATGAGCACAATCTTCCTGATAGCTACAAGGAACCTTTGGAAGAAGTGCTTGAAGCAAGAATTAAGTACTTGGGTGAAATGGCAAGCGTTGTTGCGGGTGCCTTTATTGATTGGAGCGAATTTATTCGCTTAGGTCCTGCTTATGCGCGTGTGGCGAGTGCGGCTCATATGTGTGATACCTTTGATTATGCGGATAAATATGGTCGTCTTATTGGTCGTTTTTTTGCTGGTAATATTGGTGAAATGGATGATCTCTTTTCAAAAGGTTTTATCGCAAGTGAGATTCCTCATGTGATGGCTTCTTCAAAAGGAGATGAGCTATTAACAAACTATGAGCAAAGACTGTCACCCCATAAAGCGTTTTTGAAGCAGTTAAAAGAATCTCATCCTGCCGTATTTAATATGGTGAGTTATGCCTCATTGCCAAGACCACGAGAGGTTTTTTCCCAAGCTGAAGGGCGACGTTTTTCTAAGTATTGGGAGATGTTTGTTAATGACCCAAGCTATGGTGGTAAGAATGATTTTCAAACACTTTTGGCATTTCTAGGTTTGGCTTATCCGTATCCTAAGTATCGTGGTCTTTATACTGAGCTAGATTTATCAGCAGAGCAATTTGCTCTTGGACAAATTCTTGGTGTTCATAAACAAGCAGGACTTACCGTTGATCCTGTTTACATGTTAATGCGACCATCAGTGCAAGGGCCTTTTGCCAGTCCGGTTTTTCAAATGTTTCCTGATGAAATGACAGGTGGAAAAAATTTACATCCAGAAGATTGCTGTGCGGCTTTGGGTTGTCCCATTGGTTAATCTGTGGAAAGTTTGCCCACAGGAGCTAAGTAAATAACAAATTCTTCTTCGCCATCTACGTCTAATAACATATCCATTTTATCTTGATTATAAGCGGCAATCGCACAGGTGCCTGCATTAATTGCTTCGCACGCGAGATACAGGTTCTGACACAGGTGACCAGCATCAAGGGCGATAACTTTATATGAAGTGGCATGGTAGCGCCACTCTGAACGGTAAGGAATAGCGGTCCAAATAAACGTGGCAGCGGCATTGCTTATAAACGTTTGTCCAAAACATGCATCTACGATTCTTAAAGGGGTATCTGTTCGTTCAAATAAAAAAGCGAGTTTGTGTTCTAAAGGAAGGTAGCGATAAAAACCTTCTGAAAGACCCTCAACTTCCCTTATGTAAAGATAGGTTTCAAAGGGGTGTCTGGCACCAGCAGAGGGAACTGTACGAAAACGTGTGTCACCATCCTTTCGTAATCCCTGTGTGGACCACAGCAGAAAAGAAAGTTCTTCTATGCTTAGAGGTGTGGTAGAAAAGTTGCGATGACTTTTCCTGTTTTGGATAACTTCTTTTAAAGGTTTGTTACCAATTTTAAAATACTGAGGTTTAGTGAGTTCAATAAATTCGGTTGTATCAACAAGGGGTTTTTCTTTGGCGGGTTCTTCAAGGCCTTTGCGTTGATCAGAAACATGATGGCCTGCTTCTTGCCAGATGGATGACTTGAGGAAGCGTCTATTTTTCTTATAGTCTTCCATGCCCTGTTTATAAGGCTTTTAAGACAACTTAGCAACTACTTCTGTGCGACCATTTCTTCAATCTTGTTCTCTAGTGATGCTACCAGTGCGGTATAATACTCTTTTGATCGATCATTTATGCGAAACGTATCAAAATCAAGTTGTGCTGAGTGTTGGTAAAAGGCCATACTTTGTGTTGTTTTAGAGCCATCACTGGCATTAAAACTCAAAGAGAGTTCAGGCAAACCACGAGCATTTTCAGAACTTGTCAGATTAAGGTCTGAGAGATTGGCTTCAATGGGGGCTTCTTGCCAGAGAGAAAGACCATTGTAACAGCTCGCTGAGGCCATGCCCCAGGCGTTTTTTTCTGGATTAAAACCAGCGCGCGAAAAATAACCATAACCATCGTTTTCAAAGGTCATGAGTTCGACCTGTTCATGGTTGTGGTATCGATTTGTAATAAAACTTACAGCCAAGTCATCATCGCCATCACCATCAAAATCATCTACAACATAATTAAATTCAGTAGGATCAATGGGATCATAGCCAACATTATTACCATAGATTTCGCGATTAAAAACTTGGGCATGTCCATCTACAATGATGGCAAATTTATTTAGCCCTAAACCTTTTCTGGAAAGATTAGCGAATGCTACGTTTGATGTGGTTTGTTCATTTTTTATCTCTACAGGACCATCACCTAGTTTTGTGAGTCGTCGTTGCATGGCTGGTCGTTGCCACTGTTCACTGTTATAAATATGTCCTTGGTCTAGAGCTTGTGTTTGCATAATGCCTCCCTCGCCGCGGCGTAACTTTAGTGAAGCCGGGCCTTAATCTTTTACTATGCACAAGCCATGCCAAAACCCGTCATTAAATTTATAGAGGAATATAAAGATGTTAACTAATGCGCTAAAATGTTATGCGATGTTAGGTGGTGTATAGAGGCTACAATGGGGTTTGTAAGTGGGGAGGAAAGACTGATTAATAACCCATTTCTTGAAGCTTTTCCCAAATCTCTTGGTTTTCTTGAGTTATCGTTTGATTGATGAATTTATTAAGAGATTCTAGTTGTTCTAATTTTTCTCTAGCAGATAAGGTCATAAAATATCGCAAGTCTTGCTCATCAAACCAATCATTATTTTGAGATATATTTTTGTGAGGATCATTTTTTATCATTTTTTATATTCTTTATTTGTTTTAATGCTTGTAAATCAACGAGATCGCGTCCTCGACCTGCTCTTTCTTTGACTTTAATAAGGCAATCTAATCCGATAACAGGAATTTTAAAACTGCCAGCATCCATCCAAACCCTACTTTTCAGAATTTCTTGGATCTCATTTTCCCCTTCAATCTTTACATCAATATGCTCCAGGGGATTTTGAGGATTATAAACAGAAAAAACGAGCATGTTTTTTTTATCAATCCACTCTTTTCTTTTATTGGCATCCGCAAATTCTTCAAGAGCAACAGGGAGGCGTGGTACGAAAGCAAGTTTTTTAACGGCTTGAATAAATTTTTGAATATCTTCATTTGTTAAGGCAATAACAATGTCTAGATCGCCTGTATTTCTTCTGTAGCCATGAAGATTGACAGCAATACCACCAATAACAGCATAATTAACTTTATGAGCATTGAGTTCGATGAAAATTTGTTCAAACATCATAAGTTTCTTTAGTAGTGTAAAGACCAAAATGGGTCAAATTTAAAGTAAGTTATCACTTCATACAAAATCCCATGTGCTAGGCCGTGGTCGCTGATGTGGAATTCTTGAATGTTTAATTCTTCCATTACGGTATCGAGAATAATGCATCCTGCAATAATCACATCAGCTCTTTTTGGTGGAAGACATGGGATCTGGCATCTTTGACCAAGACTCATGTTGGCTAGTTTTTCTGTGAGCTCTTGTAGTTCTTGTCTGGTGAGTTTTGATTTATGAACTTTGTTGCCATCATAGGATGGTAGTTTTTGATGGATGGCGCTTAAAGTAGTGGGGGTGCCGGCGGTGGCGATTAGGGGGCGTGCTGCGTGCTGCGTACTGCGTACTGTGTGGGAAGCTAATTGATTTTTTATATGTTCACGTAGTGATTCAATTTCGTGAGCTGTTGGGGTTTGGTGTGGAGGAATTTTTGAGTCAGGGTGACAACACCAAAATCTAATGAATTATAAGTAACATTATCTCCGGAATCAGTAATGATTTCTGTGGAGCCTCCGCCAATATCAAGGACAATAAAAGGGGGACCGAGTTCTTTGAACTCAATCGCACATGTTTTGTGAATGAGTCTTGCTTCTTCTTCGCCGGGGATGATCATGATATTAAGTCCCAGCTTTTCTTGTACACGTGTTGTAAAGTCTAATATGTTTTGCGCCTTACGGCAGGCTGCTGTGGCTATGAGGATGATTTGTTCACACTGGTAGCGTTCAATAGTTTTTTTGTAGTTTTTGAGAACATCAAGCGAGCGATTTATGGCTTCTGGTTTTAGGCTTCTTGTTTTATTAATGTCTTCACCTAGGCGAGGCATTTGACATTCATGATGAATGGTCCTGAGCGTGTTGTTTTCTTTTTCAGCAATAAGAAGAATAATCGTGTTGGTGCCGATGTCAATGGAGGCTAGGGGCATTTTTTGCGTGCTAGCGTCTAGCGTCTAGCGATAAATGATGGACGCTAGACGAAAGACGCTAGACGGACTTTATTATCTGAAAGTTACTTTCGTGACAGCCAAGGGCCCCAATCTAAATTTGTGCAGCCGCGGGATTTTTCAATTTCTGTTTGGTTTGTGCCATCTTCTAACATGACATAAATGCCACCACGTGTTGATGAAAAAGCAATGTAGCGACTATCAGGAGCCCATGTGGGGGCTTCATTGCTGCCTTCACCACGTGTGAGCCTTTGAATATTGGAACCATCAGCTTCCATAATAAAAATATCAAACACTCCTTGATCACGTCCGGCAAAAACAATTTTTGTGCCATCAGGTGACCAGTCTGGTTGGTCATTTTGGTAACCCGTGTACGTTAACTGTGTGGCTGCGCCACCATCAGCTGACGAGGCAAATAAATGCAATCCTCCAGCGCGTTCCGATGAGAAAACCATGCGTCCGCCACCAGACAAAGAAGGATTAAAATCAATGTTGCGGGAATGTGTGAGTTGACGAAGCACACGACCATTTAAATTAATAAGATAAAGATCTGTGTCTCCTTTAAAGGCTGAAGCCACAACAAGATTAGACCCATCAGGTGTCCAGGTCGGTGTGATGGTTGTTGAATTAAAATGAGTAACTTGTCTGCCATTGACATAAATTTCTGCAGCCCCGTTATTAAAGGCCATGTACGCAATTTGTCCCCCCGCAGGAGAAAAAGCAGGAGAGATAAGATTCCGCCCACCTTTAGCCGCACCACCACGTTTTGTGCTGTCCATATTAAAGGTGCCAATTGTTTTCTTAAAATCACCACCACAAGAAGCAGCAATCATAGAATTAAAAGGTCCTCGTGTGCCCGTAAGTGATTCCATGAGGCTATCCATGAAACGATGGACAGCATCGATGTAATGTTCCTTGGCAACAACGAATTTTTTGCCCAAAATCATTTTGCCAGCGCCAACATCATAGAGTTTTATTTTAAAGACATATTTGTCATCTACCTTGTCGACAAACCCCTTGACCAAGGCGCCTACTTCTAAGGCCTGCCATTTTTCAAAATTAATATTACTTGTATCTTTGTCTTTTTGTGGGAGTTTGCTGTCATCAACAACATCAAAGAGGCCCGCAATCTTGAGATCTTTTATGAGAAGGTCAGAGAATTTTTTTCCAAAGCTTGATTGATTGCCTTTGTAATCTAAAAAAGAAGGAACAGCGATGGGGAATTTTTTTGAACTGGCTTCATCAATGAGAATGTAAATGCGCGCATCAGCTATTTTGGGAATAAAAAAAGAAAAGAGTAATACAAAGAGTATGATCTTCTTATACATAAACGGAACCCCTTAAAGTTTTTAACTGTTATACCCCGTGGCTTGTTGCGGGATTGTTACTAAAACTCTCTAAATATTCTTTTTGTTAAGATCAATTGATTTTAAATTCTGCCAGAAACTTGTTTGGGATTAAATTCGATGAGGAATCCTTCATTTATTGCTTCGCTTCGGATGCTTGTTGGGGGGATAGGAAAGGGGGCTGATCGCTTTATGGCGCGCATCGCTGAAGCGTCAAAGGAACCATCTCCTGATGTTTTTTTCAAACGGCTGCGTAAAATATTGCCACTCGAATCAATCATGACCACAATTGTGGCAATAAGCTGGCCAGAGAACTCACCTTTTGATAAAACCCATTCTTTATTAATTTTTCTTTTGATTTGATTATAATAAGTAATGAGGCTGGCATTGACATTGCTGCCCTTATCTGACCCCCAGGGGGATTGACCTGTTTCACCTTGTTTTGCTTGTGCCACACTCATATCAACAGTGCGTTGTTTCAGTTCATCATCAATGCGCGATAAAGCATCTGAAATGCGGCTGTTCTTTTTTGGGGGCGTTGTTTTCTTCTTTTTATTAAGATTGACACCACCTTTATCAGAGGTTTTTTTCAGACTTTCTTTTTGTTTAACAGTTGTTTTTGTTTCAGAACGATGGGATTTTAGGTCAGCGCCTTCTTTATCCATTGATTGGTCTCGCATGGCCATTCTTTGTTCACGAACAGTTGATTGCGGCAAGTTTTCAGAGTTTTCAAAACTAGCGGTTTCGCTTGTGCCGCCATCTCCCTTAGAAAGTTTTAACCACGTGACCTTATAGTTTTTTGGCCTCATATCACGTTGTGGTGCCTTGTACCATAAGGCATAAATCACGACGATGTGAAAAATAAGTGATAGGACAATGTATTTTTTAAAACGATCGCGCATTTAATTTCTTGGTTGTTTATTATTTGCTATCTCATCGTCTTCAGGTGAATGTGTGATCATGCCAATTTTTTCTACACCGGAACGTCTGCAGGCAGCCATGACCTCAACAACATAACCATAGTTAATTTCTTTGTCAGCGCGAAGATAGAGGACTTTATCAGGTCGATTGCTAAAAACACTTTTGAGCTTCTCTTCAATGGAAAGAACTGAAAACTTATTGTCCTTTTGATCGTTGATATAAATCTGACCATTTGTGTCAACACTCAAGATAAAGTCTTTTTCACTCACATCAACACTTCCTGCTGATACTTCAGGCAAATCAATGCTAATGCCTTCTTGAAGCATGGGCGCTGTCACCATGAAGATGATCAGCAAGACCAGCATGATATCAATGAGAGGGATCATGTTGATCTCAGAAAGGGTTGTCCCGTTGTCATTTCTGTTATGATTATGGGTCCTCATGTAGAAATCTCCCTTTCACTTTTGATCATGAAGTCAGACATAAAGAGATCAATAACTTTGCTAATAAGTCTAATTTTTGAAACAAAGTAATTGTAAAATATTACAGCAGGGATAGCGGCAAAAAGGCCAACGGCTGTGGCAATGAGCGCTTCAGAAATATAAGGCCCCACAGTGGCCAATGAGCTAGAGTTGGCTTGACCAATGGCCATAAAGGCGGTGAGAATTCCCCAAACAGTGCCAAACAAACCAATAAAAGGTGCCGCTGCTGCGGTTGTGGCAAGAAAATTCACATACTGTTCCATTTTATAGAGTTCTTCTTCTCGTGATTGGTTCATGCGTTGTGCCAGAATATCACGGTGAAAGTCGCTCATTTTATTTGTTGTTTTTTTAATTTTACCCAGGGTGATGTGGCCTGTGTTGAAAATTTGATAAACAGGGCCTTTCGTTATGGCCTTGGTGTTTGCAATTTCCACCATGTCAATTGTTCCGGAAAACTTTTGCCAAAAACGCTGTGCGCGTCTTTGCGCTGATTTTAACTGGAAGAATTTATAAAAAATAATAGCCCAACACATGACAGAAAAAACAACGAGAATCGCTAGTGTTAATTGAACAATAGGATCTGCCGTTAAAATATGATTCCATAATGTAGATGTCTCTACACTTCTGGCTGCTGTTGTGGCTGTTGTTGAAACAAGGTCTGTCTCAACGACTTGATTAGTGAGGTTTTTAGCCAGGTCTTCTACTGTGCCCGCGGCTTGTGCTATAAGTGCTAATACCATGAAAACTCCTTCATCGCGCCCTAGCTGAGTACTTATTCAATAAGTGCTCAAGCGAAGGCGGATTCATCTTAAAATCCGTTTTGTTATGCGCCCGTTGTCTAGTTCTATTCAATACGTTTCTCAAGGGCGTTTGGTTTTAAGATAGAACTCTATAACAAATTATAGAAAAAAAATAACGAGTTATGTGTAAAAAAATTGTAAAAAGATCATAAAATGCTTTGGGCCATTTTATGCAGGCTTTTGGTGTAACGTAAAGAGATTTTTTTGTTTTTGAGTGCCTTTGTTGTTTTTTGGACATCATTCAGGCTGTCACAGACGGTCCAAAAACCCTGGAGAGGAAAGGCGCCAAGGTTTGTTTTTGATTTGAGTTCAGGCATGTAAATTGACCGCATGATACAAAAGAAGTTTTTTAAGGGTTGAGCCTTGTTGAGGGCAACCTTAATTTTATCTTTATTTAGAATATGAATACCTGAAAACATCGCTGCTTGAGAACCTTTTGGTGGTACAGGCTCATTGAGAATTGAGACAAGTTGATTTTCTTGAGCGTATAGAAGACCATATTTTTTTGCCTGTGTGTGTTTGTATAGGGCTAGTGTGGCTAGGGGATGTTGTTTTTTATGGACGCTTATCAGTTCTTTTAAGTCAAAATCAGTTATGATGTCAGAATTCAAAACAAGAAAGTCATTGTGTAAAAAACGTAAGGCCTTATTTATGCCACCACCCGTTCCTAAGATGGTCGGTTCATGTGAGTAGGTAATGTTAAGACCAATGCTCTTACCGTTCTTGAGTAGCTTTTTAATGAGTGAGCCTTGATGGTGTAGGTTTATAACAACATCTTTTATGCCATGGCTTTTTAAAAAAGCGAGATTATATAAAATAAGAGGGATGTCGTTTACAGGGACCAGGGCTTTTGGTT
Organism: bacterium; assembly: GCA_018812345.1. Taxonomy (GTDB): domain Bacteria; phylum UBA10199; class UBA10199; order UBA10199; family JADGCS01; genus JAHJDR01. Next base: position 8,696 of record JAHJDR010000066.1, read on the forward strand.
TTGTGTTGGTAAAAGGACGCATGCGTGTGCCAAATCCGGCAGCGAGGATGAGTGCTTTCATTTAAACTCCTCAACATTTTCCCGTAACCATTGATGTAATAAAGCTGCCTGTTCATTTTGGGCACATAATTCTAGGGCTTCTTTTACATAGACAAAGCTTTGTGGAATGTTTTGGAGAAAACCAGAGTTATTTTTAACCGTATGAATAAACTGAAAACGACCGGCATCCTTTAGTTTGCGTTGGATAGTTAGCAGGTGAAAGTCGTGATAGAGTTTTTCTTTTTCTTGATAGTAGGCGTGTGTGGAAGGCAGTTTTTCTAAATAATAATTAAGCAGTGCCTTTTTCGTATCTGTTGAGAAGCAGATGTACGAATCTCTTAAGAGGGCAACAAGGTCATATAAAACAGGTGCTACAAGTGCATCTTGATAATCAATGAGATAAAAATCATAGTTATATAACATGAGATTGCGTGATTGATAGTCGCGATGCGTGAAGCCTTGAGGCATGATGTTGATTGTTTGTGATAAGGTGGCCGTAATTTTTTTATAGTTTTGTTTGACCGTATCGCTCACAGTACAGGAGAGACGATCTTCAACGCCGTATTCTAAAAAATGATTGAATTCCCAGTTGAGCATCTCTTGATCAAAGGAGCGATAATAGGCAATGCAGTGAGAGCTTTTATTTTCATGTGTTTTTGCTTGTAGATGAACCAGGAGGTCTATTGCCTTTTTGTAATAAACAAGACCAAACTCAGGGCCTGCTTTTCGGTAGGCAATTTCTAAAGAATTATCACCCAGGTCTTCTAATAGGATAAGTCCCTTATCTATATTTGTGGCAATTATTTGTGGTACAGGCAGCTCTAAACTAGCGAGATAGGTATTAACATTGATAAAGGGTAGTTCTGTGGGAGCGCCTTCTTGTATTTTAGTAATTTCTTCTGCTGGCGATGAAAAACCAGAGGGCATTTGCATTATTATATAGGTTTTCGTTGTCCGTTGTCCGTTGTCCGAAATGGTGGCGCGGAAGTATTCGCGGTAACTGGCTTGGCCAAAGAGTTTTTTTATTTCGATGTTTTTGGGATTGGCCTTTGGGCCAATACTGTTCGTTACAAAATTTAGTAATAATTCACTCATTCATTGTGCATATATGTTTACGAATTTAACGTCAATAAGCTACGAATGTTCCCCCAAATCGATGTTTATTATCCAGTATTTTTGGATCGTAGGGTTAGCACGCTACGCTAGCGAAGACGGTGATGGGTCGATGAGTTAATGACAAATGACAATATGCAATAAGCGATTTGCGATTAAAATTGCCGATAGCCAATTGCCATTTGCTTATTGTCAATCATGAATGCTGTCATCTCTTCGATGACGAAAAACCTTGGCACTCCGGCTCTCTGGCACTAATAACGCAAGACGAAAGTCGCCCCAGCGACCCCGCTAATAAAGTATATGCCTAATCTTATCTTCCTGCGATAAAGGATAGAAATAGCGTAGTTCTTCAAAGAGTGTATCATAACGGTTTTTCTTGATGTATGAAGAGAGTGTGTAGCAGTATTTTTTGGCTAAAGAATTTGCGGTTTCATAACGTTCAGCATTCTCTTCTGAAAGATCATTTTGTAAACAGTAGTTTTCAAAAAGAAGATCGAGAAGATGGTTGTTAGGAAGGCCGCTTCCTGTCGTGAGAAGGGCTAAGAGCAGGAATTTATCAATTTCTGCTTGAAGTTCCAATTCAAGTTGCGTGATTTCAAATTCGAGATTTGCTTTGTGCAAATAGTAAACAAAGTGAGAAATGCCTTCAATGAGCAAACAAAAATCTGAAATGTTGTCGTTTGTTAGTCTTTCAAGAGGATTGTGTGTGCTTAAGTTTTTTTTGAGTGTATCATCGAGAAAAAGAGCGACTTCAACGGTTTCATCTTGAGGCTCTGGGTTAACAAGAAACAATTCTTTCGGAATTGCTGTGTGTTGGTGTGCTGGTAACAAAGCAGCAAGTTCATTTTCCGTGATCAAATACTCATTAGCATCAATGCCAAGACGAATGCCGTAGAGAGCCTCAATACGCGATTGTATCATTTCAATCAGTTCTTTGTTTATCATGTTGTCACTTTCTACTGTATAGGCTTTTGATTAATGAAAGGGTCTGGGATAATCCCTTTTTCTTTCAAAATGTTTTTAGCTCGCTCAGAACCTGTTTTTAAATACTTATCGAGAACTTTTAGTAAATCAGCATCTGTTAGCGGGGCTTCTTTTTCACAGCAAAGACTTAATACGTTTACTAGTTCTCCAAATTGTTTTCCTAAGGAATGATACATATCAGCAATGTGTTCCTGATAGGGTGTTGTAACCATGTTAGCGAGTGATAAATAGGCATTGCCTCCCATGCCGATATAATAATTAATGTCAACCATGCTGTTTACTAGGCCATCTGAAAAAACACCGGCATGATATAGTGCTGTATCACCTAAAGATTTCAAGTGTTCAAACTGCTCAACATTTTCGGAAAATACGGCATCATATAGTTTAAGAGCAAGAGGCCTTTGTTCGAGTCTCCCATCGCTTCCTTTTTGAAAAAAGTTTTCTGTTCTCGAAAAATGTGAAAGAATATTCACAAGATAAAATTCTACATCTTGAGAAACGTCGGTTTGGTTGCGCATGAGAGCTTCTTTTATTCTTTTATAAAAGAACTCGGGCAAAGCCACTCTGGTTGTGATGTTTTGTACCATCATCTTTTATTGTAACATAATTTAGGGGCGTGTCTATGATTTTCGGTTCTCGTTTTCCGTTGTCCGTTATTCGTAAGAATAGTTATTTAACAACTTTTAACAACGCTTAACAGGGCTATAAGCGAGCGACCCTTCGACTACGCTCAGGGCAGGCGAGCGACGAATTTATTTAGTGTTTTTAAAAAAATCAGTGGAAGTCCAAAGAAGACAAATTGAGCCAAAAATGGCTTTAATAATTTGGTTGGCGAGAAACCACATGAGGCTGCATGTTAGGAGCAATGATTCTGGTGTTATCAACCCAGCGGCAAAATGTGTGCTTGTTGTGTGGTTCTTGAAAAATTCAATGGTTAGAAATTGCCCTGTTCCTAGTCCTGATGGTGTGATGGGGAGTGTTGAAATAAGCATGATGGCAGGGTTATATAAAAAGAGTTTGATCCAATCAATGTGCGCATAGAAGGCATACATAGCCAGGTTGAGGCCACCAATAACACCAATAACAATTGGTATGCGTGATAGAAAAAGAATACAATAGTCTTTTAGGCGGGCTTCTCTGAAAATCAGAAAGAGATTGTGTTCCAAAAGCCACCGCATGAGTCGAAAACGTTTGAGTTTTACAATGAGTGGGTGGTCGACATTACGCCAAACAACAATCCAAAGGATATAACCAATATAAACAAGAGGAGCTAACCACAGGAGAAACAATCTAAAATCAAACCCCTTATAAGTGACATCTGTAAAGATAAGGGCAATCACCGCAGATGTAATGATGAGCACAAGGTCAGCGATGCTAATGAAGGCCATGGTTCCCAGGGTTTTGGCAATAGGGGCTTTGTGTGTTTTTTTAAAATAAACAGCAAAACCACCTTGAGCAGCATGGTAGTTTAAAATCATGAGTAGATAGGTTACGCCGCGAACGAGCCAGCTTTCTTTGTGTGTGATGGGTGCGCAAAATCGTGTGATGAAATGTTTAATCGTGAGACAATCAAAAATATGCATCCAAAAAAAATACAGGATACTTAAAATAATGAACACAGGAATCTTAGTGAGTGAGAGTGTTTCAATCGCCTGTTTGGGGGGAATTTTATAAAAAATATAGGTAAATATGAGCAGACAAAGAATAAGGGGGATAGCTGTTTTTACTATTTTATTCACTAGTAATATTCAATACTTAAGGCCTGCTTTCGTGTCAATGGAATAGGGCGTGTTTATTAGCAACATTTATGAGATTCAGACGATAATAGTAACAGCCTTTATAACCTTGTATTGGAGACCGTTGCATGGGATTTTCTTCCATTAAGTTCACAAGCTCAG
>JAHJDR010000067.1 GCA_018812345.1 bacterium
CTGTAATTGTACAAAGAAATTTATCAGAGCAAGATTTAGGTCTTATCATGAAAAGAGGGCTAAAGGTTTTGGCTTTGTTTGCCACAAACCACACAAAGGTTGATGAAATGGCACAGGTCATTTTACCCATTCCCACATATGCGGAACAATCAGGTTGTTTTGTAAATTGCAATGGCATGACGCAGTCATTCAAGAAAGCCTTTGATCCACAAGGTGAGGCTAAAACGATACAGGAATATATTGCAGAGATAGGAGCTCTTTTATGAGTTTAGCAAAAAAATATTGGGATGAGTTTTACACAAAGAATTCTTTTACCTCAGGAAAAGAGCCCTCACCATTTTTGCAGGAAATGTTACCGCGCTTGCAAAAAGGCAAGGCCCTTGATGTGGGTATGGGTGAAGGTGTGAATGCTGTGTATTTGGCTAAAAATGGATTTGATGTAAAAGGTTTTGATATTTCTCCTGTTGCTGTGGAACGGGCGACCTCTTATGCCAAAGATAATAACGCGGCTGTTGAATGTAAGGGCGCTGATTTAGATTTGTTTCTTTTTAAACTCATGGAATACCATACCGTTATCATGACCTATTTTAAGCCAGCAGTGAAACGCTACTATTCAGAGCTTATACGGACTTTAAAACAGGGTGGTACTATTTTAGTAGAATCATACCTCCTTGAAGATCGTAAAGAAATCATTCCCCAAGATGAAGCCTATCGTGATTATTATTTCAAACCTAATGAACTTCTTCATCACCTTAAAGGTTTGCGCATTCTCTATTATAATGAAGGTCTTGTTGACGGCAGACACGTTCTCCAATGCGTAGCACAAAAACCCATGGATAAAGATGTGGCCAAGTACAATGCCTTTGATATGGGCAGTGGTGAAAAACCTAAAAAAGACTCAGCCCGCGAAGCCTTAGAGGCCATGTTTAAGAAGAAAGATTAATTATCAACCACCTTTTCAAGGTCGGCTAAGGGGATATCAACGCCTTCTCTATTTATGTAAACACGTGCCGAGATACTTGTAACATCAAGTGTGGCATAGTCGACATGAAAAACAAAATCTTGAATTGTTGTGACAGTGCCATCGGGAAGAGCAACCGTTTCACCTATGGCAAACGGTGTTCTGCCAGGTGCTACAGCTGCAGTGTAACCTTTGGCATGGGCGACAAAAATTCTTGTATCTGGTGTTGAGTCGTTTCTAACACCCATAGATCGTAGTTTTCCATTAGGTTGTGTGTACTTAAGGGAAACATCATACAGATCTTCGCCTTCTTTTTTTGTGGCCGGACATTTTAGTTCAGCATTTTCTCTTGAGCCAATGATCTCACATTCTCTGATATTCACTTGATATTGTGTGGTAAAAGTTTCCATGGTGCCATCATTGTTGATGTCAGCCTCTTTGAGCACACCTGTGTGATGGGTGATATTTGGGTCACTGCCCCCCATATAAAATAGAACATTCATATATGCCTCCTGTATGAAGGTCGTATAAAAAAACAGACAGGGAGAAGCAAGGTTTATTGTAAAAAACACAATAATAATAATAGGATAAAGGCGTGCTTTTCTATGTTTATCTTTTGAGGTTTCTGAAAGTGAGGGTATCTCATGACCTGATCCTGTCGAAGGTTTTGTGTCCGAAAGTGCTTGCCCCGTTTGCGGGGGAACGTCACCTTTTGGAGACAATAAGATCTTGCCATCAAAGCATTGACACCCCATTTCCCTTACCCTATGAAAAGTTTGGGCATGTGTTCGTAATGCGTTGTGCGCTTGTCCCGTTTGTGGGGTTCTGCGTACTGCGTAAGATCAAAAGAGTTAAGCATGAAATAATTATATTAACTGTTGGCTGTCAGCTGTTAGCTGATTTAGGAGTGTTTATGAGTGATGGACTTGCGATGGGCAGCAATAATGCCATTATCGATTTGAACGCTTTTTCTTGGGAAGATCATAATGGAGATGGTGTGCAAGCGTTTGATGAGCTTTATCATCAAGGTGAGCCAATGACACCTGAGCAATTGGCTTGTTACCGCCAAATGACAGATCCCATAAATGCGCAGCGCATTGGCACTTTAGCAGTGATAAAAGATGTTCCTCATAGTATTGATCCTGAAACCCAGATGGCTTCTGAGGCTTGGCACCCTATTCTTGATGTTCTTGATTTTTACAGCGAGCAATATTTCAGAGTAGGCAATGTTCGTATTGAGAGAGCAGAAATAAAAGAAGATGATATCTGTATTCACAACGCCTGCATGCCAGGTGAGTCTAGCACTTTGATCTATATTAATGCACAATTTCATAACGGAACGATCTTTTCCAACGTTTTACGCTACTCAGCCTTGACCCCTGAATTTGCTGATGCAAAGTTAGCGGTAGCACTTGATGGAGAAATCGGTCGCGCTTTAGAATTATCTCAGGAATAAACCACTCATAATACTCATCAGTACCCCTATCGATTGTTGTATTGGCCTAGGAGAGTTTTTCTAAAAATCTGATCACATAATCAATGAGCTCATTTGAGGATTTAAAAGTGCGTTTAACCCCAAAGCGTCCATCACGAGAAATGGTAAATTGTTTGGGATCTTTTTGTATGGCTTGTGTAAAAACATTTGTGTCTATTTGGTGATCAGGGTGGAAACTAAAGAAAAGTAAATTCCCGTTTTGTTTAATTTGAGAAACAAGAACTTGTTTGCTTAAGATTTTAATACGAATCAAATTGATGAGGTTATTGAGTTCATCAGGAATTTTACCAAAACGATCAAGCCATTCATCCTGTATTTCTTGGATTTCATCAAGGTCTTGGCAGGAGCTGATTTCTTTGTACAAAACAAGGCGGAGTTGTTTGTCGGGAATGTAGTCATCAGGAATCTTGGCTGGAATGTTTAATGATAACTCTGGTTCAAAATCCTCTGGTATATGTTTGTTTTTAAGCTCATTTACAGCTTCTTGTAGCAAATGAATGTAAAGATCATAACCAATAGACGCAATGTGTCCTGATTGCTCATCACCCAAAATATTTCCCGCACCTCTAATTTCCAAATCGTGAGAGGCGACTTTGAAACCACTTCCGAGTTCTGTAAACCTTTGAATAACGGCCAGCCTTCTTTTTGCTTTATTTGTTTGTAAATTCTCATGGGGCACAATGAGGTAACAATAAGCCTGACGATCGCTACGGCCAACTCGGCCACGTAATTGATACAGTTGTGCCAGGCCAAAAGTATCAGCGCGATTAATGAGCATGGTATTGGCGTTGGGAATATCGAGGCCTGATTCAATGATTGTTGTGCAAACAAGGATATCAAACTTATGTTCCATAAAGGAGATCATGATTTCTTCTAAATCATTTTCTGGCATTTGACCGTGGGCAAAACGCACCTTAGCTTCTGGAATAAGTTTTGAAATTTGTTTTGCTATTTTATCAATGGATTGTACGCGGTTATGTACAAAGAAGACCTGGCCTCCTCGTCGGATTTCTTTCATCATGGCATCACGGATAGTGATTTCATCAAAGTAGCACGTGTATGTTCTTGTAGCCAGGCGATCAGCGGGAGGTGTGTTGATGATCGAAAGATCGCGAATACCTGTTAAAGAAAAATTGAGCGTTCTGGGTATGGGGGTTGCTGTGAGAGTGAGGACATCGACCATATTCTTTAACTTTTTAACTTTTTCTTTGTGAGTCACCCCAAAACGATGTTCTTCGTCAACAACGAGTAAGCCGAGGTCTTGAAATATTATATCTTTTGATAAGAGACGGTGAGTGCCTACAGCAATATCAACTTGGCCTTTTGCCAGCTTTTCGATAGTCTTTTTTTGCTCTGCAGGTGATCGGAAGCGCGAAAGTAGCGCTATGTTAATGGGATAGTTTTTAAAACGTTCTACAAATGTATGGTAGTGTTGGAAAGCCAAGACTGTTGTCGGAACAAGAAGGGCTACTTGTTTACTGTTAAGGACGGCTTTAAAGGCGGCTCTTATGGCGACTTCTGTTTTGCCATAACCCACGTCACCGCACACAAGCCGGTCCATAGGTTGTGTTTTTTCCATGTCATCTTCAACAGCGGCAATGGTCGTGATTTGATCAGGTGTTTCATCAAATCCAAACGTTGCTGAAAATTCTTCCATGGATTCTGTGTGCGGTGTAAAAGAAAAGCCAACGCGTGTTTCTCGTTTGGCTTGAATTTCTAGAAGTTCTTTTGCCAGTCTTTTGGCGGCTCGTTTTGCTTTTGTTTTGGTTTTAAGCCATGTTTTGGCGCCAAGTTTATCAAGTTGTGGAACAGCCTCATCCTGAGCGGCAAATTTTTGTAGCCGATTTAGTTTATCGACAGGGACATAGAGCTTATCACCACCCAAGTATTCTAAAAGAACAAAGTCATTTTGATTCGGATCAACATCCAGTTTGACTAGTCCTTGATAAAGGCCTACCCCGTGATCAAGGTGAATCATGTAATCACCGACATGCAACTCAGAAAAAGAATTAAAGACTGTTGACGGCAATGACTTTCGGTGAGCTCTTTTTGTTTTCTTTCCAAAAATTTCTTCGTCAGTGATCCACCATTGTTTCAATGTATCACTAAAAAAGCCTTCGTGAAGCTCTCCTACAAGTAAGGTGACCAGTCTTTCAGAAAGATTTCCTAAAAGAAGCTGTTTGATCACATCGGCTTGTAATACCTTGTCAACAAGGCGTCGTGGTAAATCAAAACGTGAAAGAAGGTCGTTGACGCGTTCTTGTTGCACATTGTTTGAACAAACAATGAAACAGCTTATGCCAGAGAGCCGTTTATCATTAATTTCTGAAACCAAGGGAGCCAGTGAATGGATTTTAGAAATTTGTGAAGAAATTTTAGATTTCAAAACAAGATTTGATTGTGATTCACCAGAAAGAATAGGGGTTTGTTCTGTGGCAAGGACATCAAAAGACAAATAAGTAAAATTATCTAAATGTTCACTAAGGTCATTATCATCCAGGAGAAGCTCCTCAGCTTTAATGATGGTATCAATGTGATCAGAGTCATTCCTATGTTTGTTTAAATCGAAAATTTGTTGTTTCGTATAGGCATAAAGAGGTTCTGTTGTTGCTTGAATGATAATGGTTTGTGGTTTTAAATAGTCAAAAAGAGAGCCTACTTGATTGTAAAAAAGCGGAAGAAAAAATTCGATGCCGTGAAAGTAAATTCTGTTTTGAATAAAATCTTCTATCTGATCTCTTTTAAGTTTTTGGATGTTTTTAGTGTCAGCTCGTTTTTTGAGGTCTGATTTCCAGTTTGTATTGACCCACGAGGGCGTCATGCTGATGTTTTCTGGGTTTTGTTTTTTGAGCTTGGGATTGTTGTAATGATGTAAGTAAATTTCATGAGCAGGAATAAGGACTATTTCACCAATGGAATCGGCTGTTCTTTGGTTTATGGGATTGAAGGATTTGATGTCTTCAATTTCAACATCAAAAAAATTAATGCGATGAGGTGTGTTGTATTGAGGGCTAAAAATGTCAATAATATCCCCGCGCACAGCAAAATGTCCTGGATCTTCGACAACAGCATAACGCTCATAGCCCATAAAGATGAGTTTTTGAATGAGCTCCTCTCGATCAATTAGATCATTCTTTGTTATGGTGATGTTCAATTCAGTGAAAATAGCTTTTTGAATTGTTCGTCGTAAGAGCGCTTTTTTGGGAACAATCAGAAAATCCAGCTGTCCTGTCAGGAGTTTAAAATAAATGCTTTGGCTTTTTAGTACAGCCCTTCTCAAGGGTGATAAACCAGAATAGAGAGGAACATCGTACACGGGGAGCTTGTCTATGCGTGCGTGGGGATAGAAAAAATTGATTTCATCTGTTAATTTATCAGCGTGTAGGGCATTGTCTACGATGATGCACTGTGGTTTTTTTGTTGTGTGAAATGTTTGTACAAGAAAATGCGCAAAACGCCCCCCGGCAAAATCCTTGAGGAGGATTTTGTTGTGAGTATTAAAAAGCGTAGTAAGGTCGCTCTTTAGTCGCCGGTTCTCAGTTCTCGGTTCTCGTGTCATGATAAGATGATTTCATTCATTTTTTTCTAAAATAATCTTTTTTTTGTAGGAAAGACAAGCCCTATAATAATAATGACTTTAGTCTTTGGTCTCTGGTCATTGGTCTGAAATCACGAAACTCTCATTGCAAAATTGTCGATAACTTATTAGAATTAAAAAAGAAAAAGTTATGAGTGATTTTTCAGCAACCAATAAACCGCAAATAATAGATGATCCATCAAAGGCTAATGATAAAGTAGGCTTAGAACCAGAACGGCCTACTGAACAGGCCGCTCGTGATTCAGAGGTTGTTGATAAAAAACAAGCTGAAGATGCTAAGCAGTTAGAAAAAAAGGACAAAGCTGCTGAAGCGGAGCAGACGCAGAAAAAAGAAACAGAGCAGAAACAAACCAGAGAGCAACAAACAACACAGAGACCCAGCACACAGGAGCGGTCAGGTTTTCAAAAAGAACGTGAGGGATTTCGTCCCGAAAAAAAACCAGAGCAATTTGGTCATAAACCTAATTTAAGCCCTGAAATAGCAAAACAAAGGGAACAGGAAAGCGCGCAGCAACGGCGCTTACCAGATACCTATAAACCTGAAAAGACGCAGGAATACGTCCAACAACTTATCAAACAAGGAAAAATTAATCCCGAAACCTTGCCAAAAGATATTAGAAAAGTACTCACTGAAAAGTTTTTTAGAACAGGACATCTCAATGGCTCTCCTCTACATCAAAAATTGCAAGAGCAAGCAGGTTTGCGTGAGATGGTTCGTCAAACAGCACAACAGAATGCAGAGAAACCAATGACAAAAGGAGAGCTTCTTCAATTTGCACGATTACGTAATCAAGCAGAAAACAAGAAACAAATTCGCAATATTTTACGTTATGAATTAGCTAAGGCAAAACAGCAAAAAATGGCGCAACAAGTACAATCTATTAAGCAGCAAACGCAGGATTCTAGCAAACAAAATTCGCAACAAACCAGGCGATCTCAAATGTCTCAGATTGAAATGGCACGGCAACAATTTTCTCAAAAAATTTCTCAGTCAGCATCACAAAGTAAGTTTGAAAAGGTTTTACAGCAGGTATTGGCCGGCAGTAAAAAAGCAGTTCCTTCACTGCCAGATGGTGTTGCGGCAAAGTTTCTTCCTAAAAACTCTGCGGAATGGAATGTCTTTTTTAAAAACATGGCCAACATGAACAGTGGTGAAGTTAGTAGCAAGGGTAAGCTAGCGAGCATGATACAAGCGCTTTATCGTGGTTTATTTCAAAAAGGACAGGGTGGCCAGCAGTTTCTTGTTGCTGATTTTGCTATGAGTGAAGGGGGCGAGGTTTTTGAAAACAAGTTTTCGCAACTTCTTTTAAATGACCCTAAACTATTAGAAATGTTTAAGCAGCTTAACCCTGGTGATGTGATTCCTCATGAAATAATGCAAAAACTTGGCAGTGAATTCGAGTTCATTAAACTCATGAACCTGTTACAAATAGCGGCCCTCTCAGAAGAACAGAAAGCAGAAATACTAAAAGCGTATCGCCAACAACAATCACCAGAAGCACAAAAAAAATTGGAAATGGCTTTGCTGGGTTTTCGGAAAGGCAAAGACAAAAAAGAACAAGAAGCTAAAGATGCCGTGGTTTATCCGGGATATGGTTCTGATAAAAAGGAACGTGTAAAGGGTAATACCAAAATGTTTATTTATATGTTTTGGGCTGTAAGCGGTATCACGTTAGCCCTTATTTCCTATATTCTCATCAGACATTTTTTTTAGTCCCTATTCTCTTGATATGTGTACCTTTTTTAGCCTGTTATCTCCTTGATAAACAACATAAAATGTAGTAAAATTAAATGGTTAGAGGTATTTTATGTTTGAAGCTAAAACAATCATGACGAAAGTTGTTGTTACGGTGCGACCAGATACGCCGGCCATGGAGGCGGTGCGTCTTTTGGTTAAGAATTCTATTAGCGGTTTGCCCGTGGTTGATGATGATAACAAATTGGTTGGTATTGTTTCTGAAAAGGATCTGCTCAAATTTATACATGATCCTGAAGAAAAAGCCCTTACTGTTTCTAGTTTGATGACAAAAAAAGTAATTTGTTTTGATGAAAATACAAGTGGCGTAGAAATTTGTAATTGTCTTGTAAAGAATAATTTTCGTCGTGTCCCTGTTTTGAAAGATGGACGCCTTGTTGGTGTTGTGAGTCGTCGTGATATTTTAAGAAAAATATTAGAAATGAAGAATGTGAATATTACAAATACGCGACTTGAAGGGGAGGATGCGTGACAACGTCTTTTATTCTAAAAGACGTTGTATTGAAAAATACATAAATACATAAATGAAAAATGAAAAAGTGAAGAATTTGAAACACACAAGGCGAATATATGGAGTTTTGTGGCGTAATGAAGAATGATATTGAATTAGAAGATTAAATTTGGGTTTTTAGGTGCCGTGGTTAGTTTTTCTTTGTATTCCTCAAATCCTTTTCTTTCCATTAAGCCAAATGTGAATTGTTTAATGCGTTCTACGGCGGGCTGGTCAAAGGCGTTGATGTTTAATAATGTGCCCATGTAAGGTATGACGTTCATGAAGAGCTGGTACAGCTGTCCGAGTTGATATTCGTTTATTGTTGTGAGTTTAATTGTGCCATTCGGTCTATTGTTTTCTCTGAGCGTTTCTTCTGTGGCTGTTTTTTCAGCAGCCATGAGTTCTTGAAGTGTTTTACCGGCAAGAAAATCAATGCGCTCATCACCCATTTTTTCTTCATTGAGCAAGCCTTGCGTTGTAAAGTCTTCAACATCAACAAAATAGATGAGTTTGTCTTTGGGGCCTTCAAGATACAATTGTAATTGTGAGTGTTGATCGGTGACTCCTACACTCTTGATAGGTGTGGAACCAATAAACTTTTCATCCCCATTAACAGTGTAGCGTTTACCAAGAGATTCTCCCCAAAGTTGTGCAAACCAATCAGAAAATAATTTTAATCGCTCAGAATAAGGTAGCATAACAACCTGTGAAAGGTTGTTTTCTTGCATGAGAGAGTGTGTGCACAAGGCAAATAAGGCTGCTGGGTTTTGTGCTAATATGTTTTGGCGACAGGCTTGTTCGCAATGGTAGGCGCCTTCTAATAGTGCGGCAATATCAATACCAGCCATAGCAAGTGGGAATAAACCCACTGAAGTGAAAACAGAAAATCGGCCACCCACACCAGGAGGTACGGGAAGGCTAGGAAGATTGTTGTTTGTGGTTAGCTCACGTAAAAAACCTTTTTCAGGGTCAGTGATCATAAAAAATTGAGAAGGTTTATTCGCGAAAAACTTTTTAATAAATAAATATTGGGCCAGTGTTTCTGATGTGGCGCCTGATTTGGAGATAACAATAAACATGTTTTTATCATCTTTTATGAGCGAGAGAAGTTCTGTTAAACTATCTGGCTCAATATAGTCGATGACATAAAGGCGTGGCGCATTTTTGTGTGTTAAGCGAAGGGCATTGCCAAAGGGGCCTTTTAAGGCGTAATAAATGGAAGCTGTACCCAGAGCTGATCCCCCAATACCTAAGACCACAATATTATCTATGTCTTGATAACGAGCCGCTTCCTTTTTTATGTCATCGCATAGGAGAGACTCTTCAGGAAGGGAAGAATAGGGGAGTGAGCCCGTTTGTTTTAAGGCCATGATGGCCTGGTGCATTTCTTTAAACGGCATTTCTAGGCTTTGTATGTCTTTGAGGCCATTAGAGATGGCAGGTTGAAATATATTATTTAAATCGAGGGTAATTTTATGACGTTCTTTCATGGGGGGTGAATACAATGAATAAGGTAGTTTGACGAGATATTTTTTGTATTTGTCATTCCCGTCCGCCTAAGGCGGAGCAATCCAGGTCCCGTCATTGCGAGCGAAGCGCGGCGCGCAAAGGAAGTGCCCTTGGGGTTCAATCCTGGGCTGTTGTACATAATTGACAATTGACGATTTGCAATAAGCAATTTGCAATTGAGGTTGCCAATAGCTAATTGTCATTAGCATATTGTCAATCATGCTTGAATTGCTTCACCATTCGCTACGCTCAGGTTCGCAATGGTATACTGGATCCCTACTTTTGCAGGGATGATTTGCCAAACTCTTGCATCTAAACAAAATATTCTTTATGAGGTTTGTATGTCGTTAAACAGCCAAGAAAACCAACGCATCATGGCTCTCGACGTGGGCTCAAAAACCTGTGGCATCGCCATGACAGATCCAATGGCAATCATTTGTCAACCTGTGACAACGATTACCTATAAAGGGATTGGGGATGAGGGGCGTGTTTTTGAGGCTCTCAGAGTTCTTTTTGTAGAGACAGAGCCAAAAACAATTGTGGTTGGGCAGCCCTCAAAAACAGATGGGTCTGAAAGCAAGCAGGCAAAAAAAATACAAACATTTATTGTGGGTTTAAAAAAATATTTAAAATCACATCATGTGAAACCAGATCTTTTTGAATGGGTATATTGGGACGAGTCCTTTACCTCAACAGAGGCGCATGCATTCCTAAAAGAGCTTTCAGTTAAACATGCCAAAAGGAAGAAGGTCATTGATAAGATGGCTGCTGTAATCATATTACAAAATTATCTAGACTCCCTTTAAAAACCAAAACGCCATAATGTTTGTAGCATAGCGGCTTGGTTGGTTATTTCCCTTTGATTTCCGGTGTTATCATCATCTTCAACGTCTTCAGGTTCTTCTGGTGCGGGAGCCTTTGGTTTTGTTTTTGGTCTGAGCAAAGCTAAGTAGGGCTCCAGTTCTTTCTTATCGCTGATATCACGATTATCATAGTGGTCTACAGGTTCAGCCAATAAAAAAGCATTGGGGATTTGACGAATCACAGGAACTCGTGTTGCTGCTAATTCACGAATGTTGATGTATTCGGGAAGTTCAGAAGTCGGAAGTTCTCTATCTTCTTCATCCAAGCCTTGTGCTTCAGGTGCATCTGTGATGTCTGTTTTCGCGCTTTGCTCTCTGGCTATGTGAACACCATTTTTTCTCACATCACCATTCATATTATCCAAATCAACTTTTTGTGGATCAAAGAAATTGATGAGGTACGTGTGCGTAAGGTTTGTATAAAGAACATAGCCTTTTTTATCATCAACGCTAATATAATTTCCGATTCTATATGTAGGATTATATTTTACTCTGATATAATTTGTGAGATCGAGGAAGAATTGCTTGGCTAAAATAGACAAACCTAAAACGCCAATGCCTGCTGTCGCTATTAATACATGGGCATTCCCACCAACGAGAATAAAGGAAAAGACAGCAGCGAGCGCCACAATGGCAATTCGTGTGGCGCGACTAGATTGTGTGAGAAAATGTTTTTTGCCTTCAGAGAGATCAGAGTTGTTTATGAGCCTTTGAAAAATCTGCTGTAATTTACTTGTTCCAAACCATGTTACGAGATTAATAACACTAAACACACCAACTTTGACACCGAGTTCGAAAAGGTAGTTCATTTGCTGCAAATCAATGAGTTGAAACTGTTCTAGTTTCAAAAATTCTGCCAATGATGTTGCGAGCGGCGATGCTGTGCTTCCAAAAAGAGATAGAGGAGATTCTTTTAATATTTCCAGCGCCTCAGGAATTTCAAGACTCCCAATAGCACTAGCTACTTCGGTAGGTTTGATATCCCCAAATGCTTGGGGATTGTTTGTTTGCAGGGCTGTTAGAATTGTTAGCCCATGCGTGGTTATTTGCTCCCTCTCGCTTTCTGCCATTGTTTGAACAGGAGAATTCAAACTTGGTTTTGGCACCCTTGTCATCTCTTCTGTTTCTTGCCTTGCAAAAGGCGCTTTCATTCCTATGTGAGAAGGTGGTAGCGTTTGTAGATCAACATGCTTTCCCGTAAGAACGTGATCAAGCCTTGAAAGTGGAGTATTGTTTTGGACCTTAGTTGCAGGTTCGTTAGATCTTGTGATCATTTCTCTTGAAGTTGCGTGCAATGCCAAAGAACAATCGGTTATCCCAGGCATGATGCTTGGTTGTAACCGCAAAGCAGTCAGTGAGAAGGAAAACGGCGTTTCTAAGTGATACATACGTTTTCCTTTCTACATATTGTTAAATAACTAATTAAAATTCTGGAGACCTTTACCCTAGAAAGCAATATGAAGATCAGGACAATAACTATAAAGGATTACTAGATTCCCTGATAATGAGTTCTAATAAACTGATATGACTTGTATTGTTTTTTTTTTTTGTTAAAAAATGGACGTAATGCAATAAGTCAAAAAAAAGGGACTGACTTTGGCAGCCAATCCCCAATAAATTAAATAAAATCAAATGAGTATAGATAGATCACTTAAAGTGATACGCAAAACCCACACGACCTTCACCGCGATTAAGAAGCACGGCTGATTTGAAAATAAGTTCTGTTTTCACAGAGAATTCTTCTGTAATGCGGAAGTGCATTCCAAACCCAACATTGCCTACAGGAGCTACTGAGCTCGAGCTAACAAGAGCGCCGATACCAAAGATAATGTAGGGGTTGAACGTGTCATTTTTTAAGAAATAAAAATGGCCTAAAACATCACCTGTAAAAAAGTTTTCTTTGATAATGGCTCGCTGTCTGCTGGCGTAGACAAGGCGGTTATATCCCAGATCAATCTCTCCAGAGATTTGGTCAGAAAATCCCAGTTCAAATGAAACATTAAAACCAAAACCTGCAGTTTTGGTGTTACCTGCTGCTGAAAAGCCAAAATAAAGGCTTTCCCAGTCAGAGTTCATTTCATAATAACCAACAGCTGAGATACCAATGACCTTTTCTCCTTTCATAGAGAACGCTTGGGCTTGTGTTATGTGAATAAAGAATACAATAAATGTAAGTGCGATTATAATTTTTAGTGTTTTCATATAATTAACTTCTTAATTTAAATGAGGATTATACGTCAATAGTTATTGATTATTCTTTGTGATATGCATAAAGGGTTCGCAGGTTCACGGGGTTGCGGGATTGTGAGGCTCTGTTACTAACGGTTTAAAAAATAAGAGTTTTTTAGGAGAAAAATATGGCAAAAATTACATATATTAATGGAAGAGAAGTCCTTGATTCACGAGGAAACCCTACAGTTGAGGTTGAGCTTGTTCTTGATGACAAAATTAGTTCCCGTGCCATAGTTCCTTCAGGAGCTTCTACAGGTGAGCATGAGGCTTGTGAACTTCGTGATAATGAGAGCAATCGTTATTTGGGTAAAGGTGTTCTTACGGCTGTAAAAAATGTTAATACAGAAATCAAAAATGAATTGAATGGATTTGATGCTGATGATCAGGCTAAGATGGATGATTTGCTTTGTTCTCTTGATGGAACAGAAAATAAATCACGCTTAGGCGCTAATGCGATATTAGGTGTTTCTATGGCTTATGCGCGTTCTTTAGCGCAACACAAAGGCCTTCCTCTTTATGAATATTTTGCCTCTTTACATGGAGTATCCGGAAACACACTTCCTGTTCCTATGATGAACATCCTCAATGGTGGCTCTCACGCTGATAATAATGTCGACTTACAAGAGTTCATGGTTATGCCCATTGGCTTTGATACTTTTGCACGATCTCTACAAGCCGGAACAGAAATTTTCCATAACCTTAAAAAGGTTTTAAAAGGCAAGGGGTTGAATACAGCCGTTGGTGATGAAGGTGGTTTTGCGCCAAATCTAAAATCTAACACAGAAGCCATGACGGTTATTTCAGAAGCGGTTACTGCGGCAGGTTATAAATTAGGAACAGATATTGTTTTTGCCATTGATACGGCAGCCAGTGAATTTTACAAAGAAGGACAATATGTATTAGCCAATGAAGACGTTTCCAATAAAACGGCTGCTGATATGATCGCCTTTTATCAAAAACTTAAAGATCAATTTCCTATCATGTCTCTAGAAGATGGCTTGGGCGAAAATGACTGGGATGGTTGGAAAATGTTAACAGATCAAATGGGTTCATCAATGCAAATCGTGGGTGACGATCTTTTTGTGACAAATACAAAATTGTTGTCACGAGGCATTGAAAGCAAAACAGCCAATTCAATTCTGATTAAGGTAAATCAAATTGGAACAATTTCTGAAACCATTAATGCCATTCGCATGGCACAGGAAGCTGGTTACACAACAGTCATTTCACATCGTTCTGGTGAAACAGAAGATACAACCATTGCTGATTTAGCTGTAGGAACAGATGCTGGCCAAATTAAAACAGGCAGCCTTTGCCGTACAGATCGCATTGCCAAGTATAATCAATTATTGCGCATTGCAGATAATCTTGGTGCAAATGCCAAATTTGCAGGTAAGTCTTGTTTTAAGTTTTAATAGCTCGTCGCTCGCCTGCCCCGTTTTTGCGGGGTCGCTAGTGTCCAGTGCCCAGTGCTCAGTGCTCAGTATTTGTTCATATACATCGGCCCATCGGCCCAAAAACGATTGTCTCGATTGTACCGCGCCTCAATTTTACCCTGGAACTCTGGCACCCAGGCACTCCGGCACCAAATTCCCCAAGCCCCCGAGAACCCGCGATCCCATTCCCCCAAGTCATTTACAAATCATATATCCTGATTTCTGATTAAAGGCTGCTTTGCAATGAGTGAGCGCATTTTTACTGACAACAATACTTTTACGAACCGATTTATTGTTTGGAGGATAGGTTACTGTTATTGTTTGTTTGCCTGTGGGAACGCGAAATGTCGTGGGTGTGGCGCCTGATTTTCCATTGCTCATACGCGCTTGTCCCCAGGGACGAGCAGTGATTTTTACAAGTCCATAAGAAAGGGGCTTAGTGATTGTTTCTATAAGATTAAGACTTTTGCTTCGTGCCAAGGCCTTATCATCAAAGGGGTTATTACGGTTTGATTCTAAAGCGATGTCCCCTGCTTGTCTTGGCCATTGAGGGAAATAGGCTGCCAGAGGCTTGATATCTTGAGGGGTTACTGTCAGCGGCTCATGTCGTGGAGAGGCATAGATCATAATATTCATGCTCATGAGAGATAGGTAACACAGAAAAAAAGCAATAAACAGAGAGTGCGTTCGTGGAACAAGAGATGTTTTTTTTGCTATGAGCCATGATTGTTTTAGGCGTGTAACAATGTCGTGACGTATAGGAAGATTGTTTTGGCGCTGATAAACAATGTTTATGGGATCATGCTGTTGGAGGGCCTGTGGTCTTGTCTTTTGTTTCGCGTTAGTTGCAAGGCTGTTTGTTGTCATGATGGAGAGGTTTGAAATAATGCTGTTATCAATGATTGTATCAGGTTCAATGATCGTTAAACTTCTGGTGATTGTTTTAGGTATTTCTTTCAAAACCTTTGACTGCGTATAGAGAGATGTTTTTTCATTAAAGGAGCTTTCTCTGAGTACGTTTGTGTGTATTTCATGTGAGAAGTTTGCTGTTAAAAATTCACGCAAATCATCATGGTCAGCGTGAAGCTTAAGTTTTTTTTCAACAGCTTTAATAGCGTGTAACATGTCTCGTGCGCTTTGAAACCGATTAGCTATGTCTTTGGATAAAGCTTTGATAAGGATTTCTTTAACGGATTCATTAATGTTGTGTGGAAAATTAACTTGGGAGCATTTAACTTTCTCAATAATCGAAAGATCATTTCTGCCATCAAAGCACTTTTTGAGAAAAAGCAATTCATAAAAAAGCGCACCTAAAGCAAAGATATCTGTTAAATGATTGACTTCGTTTCCCAGCGCCTGTTCCGGTGACATGTAACTAAACTTTCCTTTTAAGGCACCAGCAGCTGTTTCAGCAGATTTGCCCATAATTTTAGCAATGCCAAAATCAGTTATTTTAACACACCCTTCGCGGCTAACCAGGATGTTTTGCGGGGAGATGTCACGGTGAACAATATTGAGATTTCTATTATCGGCAGTTTGACGTGTGTGTGCAAAATCAAGGCCTTTGCAAATTTCTTTAATGATAAAACAAACAAGATTAAGTGGGATTTGTTGCTCACAACTTTTGAGTTTGTTAGTCAAAGACCTTAGGTCAAAGCCATTAACAAACTCCATGACAATGAAATATGTTTCCTTTTCTTTTGCGAGTTCAAAAATTTGAACAATATTATTATGCTGTAGATGAACCAATATTTTGGCCTCATCAATAAGCATGTCAATGAATTCTTGTTGGTGGGACCAAAAGGGCAGGATTTTTTTGATGGCTACATTTTTTTCAAATCCTTCAATACCAACAAGCTTAGCCTGATAAATAGTTGCCATACCGCCCTTGGCTATTTCACGCATAATGAGGTAGCGACCGAGTTTTTGAAAGGCGTTTGCCATGCGTTAAACATAATGGCAAGATGGCTTAAAGCCAAGATAAAAGAGGGTTTGCTGTTGTTGATGGTGTTTCTGTTAGGGGTGGTAGGTGTTCTAGAATTAAAGCAAGTGTAAGGGCAGCTTAACAACGGCATAGCTAATTCTAGAAAGTCATTTTACTGCCTAACAAGAATTTGATATCAAAGGAAAAAAAGGATTTCATTTTTATAGTTGTCAGCAAACCCACATCACACTATCTGTATGAGTGTCTAATATTTGAACGCTTTTAGACGCAGTGCATTGTATAAAAGAATAAAAATGAGTAACTTGTCTTCTACGCATTTGTTTTAATCTTAATGATTAAGACGAGCGACTAGCGACGAGCGACTAGCGACGCATGATCATAGGACTTACAGGTAAAAATGGTTCAGGCAAAGGTGTTG
This sequence comes from bacterium, assembly GCA_018812345.1. Lineage (GTDB taxonomy): Bacteria > UBA10199 > UBA10199 > UBA10199 > JADGCS01 > JAHJDR01. The sequence goes on from JAHJDR010000067.1 coordinate 16,707, forward strand.
TTGCTGACTATCTTAAAAAAGCAGGTTACATCTACTATTCTCTTTCAGATATGATTCGTGAAGAGATTAAGCGTGTGGGTCAAGAAGTTAATCGTGAAAATCTGATTGCCATGGGGCGAAAGCTCAGAGAAGACGGCGGTCCTTCTGTATTGGCGGATAAGGTTTTAGACCTTCTGGACATAGATAAAAATTACATTGTTGATTCTGTTCGTAATCCTTTTGAGGTGAGAGCCTTAAAACGAAGAAAAGATTTTTATCTGTTTTGTGTGGAGGCGGATCAAAAAGTTCGCTTTGAACGAACCAAAGAACGCGCGCGTGAAAATGATCCTACTGATTTTGAAACATTTGTTACTTTAGAAGAAAAAGAACTCAACAGCACTGATCCTGCAGCGCAACAGCTTGTAGCAACGGCAGCGCTGGCAGATTTTATCATCGATAATAGTAGCACGTTAGAAGATGTTCAGAAGAGAACAAAAGAGATTTTATTGGAACTCGTAAAAAAAAACACTAGGCCAGACTGGGACACTTATTTCATGAACATTGCTCAAAATGTGAGTTTGAGGAGCAATTGTCTTAAAAGAAAAGTAGCAGCGATTATTGTAAAAGATAAACGCATTATTTCAACAGGATATAACGGAACGCCAAGAGGGGTGAAAAACTGTTCTGATGGAGGGTGTCCTCGCTGTGCATCATTTGCGCCTAGCGGGACCGGTCTTCATGATTGCTTGTGTTCTCATGCAGAAGAAAATGCGATTGTGCAAGCGGCGTACCATGGTGTTTCCATAAAAGAGGCGACTCTTTATTGTACTTTTTCTCCCTGTCTCACCTGCACCAAAATGATTCTTAATTCTGGTATTAGGGAGGTCGTATACAACGCCAATTATCCATTAGGCGATGTGGCTTTACGGCTGATTGAAGAAGCAGGATTACAGCTCAGAAAAATGTAAGTTCATATGAAAAAAAATAATAAGATTTTGGTAGCTAAGGGAGGCTTTCTGGCCTCTACTTTTAGAGAAAAAGGTTTAAAAGAATGTGTTGCTAAGATATGGGCTGCCATTAAAATGAGTGTGCCATTATTTCTTTTTGGTAGGCGTACCAATAAAAGTGTTGGTGCTTATTTTGATCTCATTACAGATGATGGTCGTCTGTTTTATGGGGACAGTTTTCACTTTGGTTATTTTCCAGGTGATGAAGAAACTCTTTCCCAGGGGCTTGATGCCCATACAGATTTGGTAGCACAGATGGCTTGCGTGCAAGAAGGAAAACAAATATTAGATATTGGCTGTGGAATTTGCGATCCTGCAAAACGTATTGCAAAAAAACATAAGTGTCATATTACAGGTGTTAATATCAGCTCAGAGCAAGTCAAACAAGGTCGAGAACTTGTCGCAAAAGAAGGTTTGGCAGATCGTATTGATGTTCAAGAAGGCAATGCCCTTTCACTGGACTTTAAAGACGGTTCGTTTGATGCTGTTCTATGCTTGGAGGTCGCGGGCGATATCTGCGTGAATCAAAAACAAAAAGAAATTCTCGTTAAAGAGCTATACCGCGTATTAAAGCCAGGAGGGCATGTAGGATTTTCTGATTTGGTTTTTAAAAGTGTTCCCACAAAGGATGATGAACGTTCCATGCGCACGATATTGTATCATGAAGGCGAAGAACTTATAACAGACTGGCCCACATATTTTTTAAAACAGGGTTTTGTCATCAAAGATCAAAAAGACATCATCAAAGAAACAATGAAAACCTGGAAACATTCACTCGCTGTTTATGAAGAAAATACGACTATTGTTGAAAAGCGTTACGGAAAAAGTGTTGCCCAATCAACCATGGCACATTTACGAAAAATTCCCATCATCTTAGAGAAACATGCCTCATTCCCTGTTTTATCTCTCTACAAACCTTAAACGCATGACCCCGCAAACGGGCCAGGCGCACGACCCCGCAAAAACGGGGCTGGCGTGCTACGCACTACGAAGAATAAACCTTCCAATCATCAGTGTCTTGAGACATTTGGCTACGGTAATTATGTGTGAGTGTGACAAGAGCAGAGTATGGTTTGTCTAAATAGTGCTTAATCGTATGTGTGAGTCCATTGATGGAGCGCGAACAAAGTGGGTTGTCCACTTGCAAGGGATCTCCCATGATAATAACCTTACAGCCTTCGCCCAATCGGGCTATAATCGTTTTAATTTCATAAGGCGTAAAGTTTTGAGCTTCATCAATAATGAGAATTGTGTCTCTGAAAGAGCGACCACGCATAAAGCCGGAATAGGTGAGTTCGATCACTTCAGAGTTGGGTGGTAAGTATGAGCAACCATTAATTTTCTTTTTGTTAGTTTCTTCAGAGCGTTTGTCACCAAAATCATTAGCAAACTTTGGGTGTTTGAGCATGTCATCAAAAGCAAAAAGTTCATTGAGTGTAGATTCTCTGTGGGCGTCTATATAGGGGCCCAAGTGTGGTTTGATTTTATCGTACAGAGATCCTGGTAAGGCGCCCACATCACGGCGACGGCCACCAATAATTTCTGTTGGTTTGAGGAGAACAACTTTTTTGTAAAAGCCGTCACGCTTTGCCATGCCTCGTTTTTGTGATTCTTCTTTGTCATACCAAAGGATCATATCGATGGTAGAAACATAGCTTAAAAGGGTTTTTCCAGATCCTTGTGTGCCACAAAGAAAGAACAAAGAAATATCTTTCGGATAAATGCCATATTGTAGAGCCAGATATTGTTCCATATCGAGCGGGGAAATGCCAAGGATGTTATCCATGGTTTGTGTGCCCACACGAACTTGTTTGCTGTATTCATGGCGTTTGAGAAATTCTACACGTGCATTGTGAAAATCAACAATACGGCTCTTTGTAGTGTTATAGCTATTGTCTGCTATGACTCGGGCGTATTCATATTTTCCATGTCCCACAAACTTAATAAATTGATTAATATAAAGGGTACGATTTAAAAGTTTTGACGCTGTTTCCAAATCAATAACACCATTATTGGCATGGAGTTTTTCTTGTAGCAACGGATTTCCCGTAATAACACCTTCATGAACAATATCGGCGCTGACTTGTAAAAACTGAGGATCTTCTACGGTGATGCCACGACTGGTAAATTTGATATGGTACTTTTCTTTGTTTGTGAGGATGATAGGCGCTTGGGGTTCCTCTGCAGACCAGATGCTTAAAATTTTCTTAATACAATCGACAACGGAAAATTTATTATGAGCTTTTTTATCTACTTCTAAAAGAACAATGTCTAAACCTTGTGAGGCTTCAAATATGGAAAAACCCATGTTGTGGTCGATGTTATAGTCTTTAAATTGTTTAAGATATTGAAGAACATCAACAGTGCCGCCGCCATGGTGCGCTTCTTTGAGCTCATCAAGTCCTCGAATAAAGGGCGTGGGAATGACAACGAGGTTCTTTTTATCCTCTTTTTTGCAATCCAGACATTTAAAAACATCTGGACCACCTAAGTCATAGATGTCAACAAAAGGTAAAAATATGGAATGATACGTGTTAATCAATATCATCTCCTTTATGTGCCAAAAATTCCTTCAAGGAGGCGATAATCTTGTTTAAGATAATCAACCTTACGTTGTAAGGGGCCCCGTTCTATTATGGCATTGAATAAAGCAAGACCATTGCGTCGTAAAATATCCTCATGAACGCCATGTCTTTTTTCAAGTGTAAACATTATTCGTTTTAGTAAGGGGCTGCCTAATTCTTGGTCGTGATTAAAATCTTTAAAAAAATCATGAACTTTAACATTCAGCTCACAAAGAGCCTGGAAACTATCAGTGCTTTTACATTGATTAAGGGTTTCTTCGAGTTTTTGATAAATAACATTGATTTGTTCAAAATGAATGTCTTGAAGAGCCCCTGATTGTGTGGAAAAGTCAATTAAGCTGGCAATGACAGCACAACCAACAATATTTCCCAGCTCATCTTTATTGTCGACTAATAGAGATAACTTATTAAGAAGGTCATATAGTTGATATTGGGTATCCACTAAGAAAATTGTACCTGATTTTTATGAGATAATCCAATATAAAAACAGAAACTTAGGAATAATATCGAAATGGCTTATAATCCACATTTAAGGTGTTGTGGGAAGAGGGCCGCTAATGCTGACTTCAGAGGAGGAAGGGTTGTTTCCAGATCTACCCAAAGTAAACGCCGTGATAATGCCTGTAACGAGGGTAATGCCAAGGCCAGCAATAAGGTAAGGTGTTAGCTTTCTTTTTGATTTGATTTGAGGAGGATCGCTGATTTTACTTTGCAGTGGTTTTTTAAAGGCTGTTGCTGAAAGTGAGAAGAGTTTTTTGGAGATGGTTTTTGCTATTGTATTGGCATCTTCATAGGGATCGACAACATCATAAGAGAAGGTTTTACTGACAGTCCCCCTCTTGACATCCACAGCTGTGACAAGAAGCTTACTCATACTACCTAAATCATTCAACTTTATTAAAATTACGCGTGAGGCATTTATCGACTGTCCTAATTGTTGCGCATTTTTTGCCAAAGAAAGAAAATCACGATTCGTAAAACCAATGTTTTTTTTCAACGTGTTAACAATATGCCCATAATGTCCCTTGATAAAGGCGGTGGTATTTTCGTGTTTGACTACAACTTTCTTCAATTCTGAACCTGCAGAAATTAGTTGGGTTGTGTTTAGAGGGACTAATATGTCTATTGTTGGTCCTATGCCGCGATAAACACCATTAACATAAATAGGTGTTTTTGTGTTTTGATTTACGGTGATGGTTAATGAGGCGGTTTTATTTTTTGTCAAATAGGCGGCTCTGGCTTTTGTAAAATAGCGACGTAGTTTTGGAGAATATTGATAACTGTCCAGTTGTTTTCGACTAAGATCATAGGAAACACAGTCAAGCATGCTGTTCCAAGCATCTTTGTTTTGTCCTAATTCCCATTCAATTTGCGTTTTTAGTAAATTTGCTTTGATGAGAGATTCTTGTGAACCGGGTTTTTTTTTGAGTTTAATAAGGCTCATTTTCACGAGATCCAATGCCGGTTTTAATTTAAAAGCGAGAAATAAATATTCAGCTTCTAGGTAGAGAAGGTCTCCTTGTGTCTGGTCTTTTTTATTAGGGGTTGTTTGGTTAAAGTATGATGCAATGTGTGTGCTTGAGGCAATTTGCCATCGAAAGGATTTTTGGATGTTTTTTTCAAGCTGTTGTCGAATATTTCTTAAATCACGTGCCGGAGTTTGATCATAAACTTCGATGACAGCCATGCTTTTTTTTGTCAGTCCATAACAAGGGTTCGTCATGAAGGGGGCAAAGAGAAGAAGTGCCGCCAAAATGATAGTCATTGATTTCATAAACAAGTCCTTTTGGCTTACTGAGTATGCAATCCCTGTACCAAAGAAGACAATCTAATATTATGAATAATAACAATAGAATAAGGTTTTTGTTTGTACGGACACACGACACACTGTTAAGTGTACTAAACAGTGTTGTTTTATTATTTGTACATTGTTTAGACTTTTTATTTTTTAGGTTCTTCTTTAAACTTTTCAATTTTGAAATTCATTTGCGGAAAGCGTTGTGGGAGTTTTGTAATTTTCATCACCATAATGCCTGTTGAAAAGCGATCTATCCATGAAGACATGGGCCAGCCAAAGTGAACGGTAATATTTTTATGTGGCAGTTCATAAGCTATGAGTTCTAGAATGGCTTCAATTTTGTAAAAAATATTACCACGATTAAAGGGGATTCTAAAATGGTTATCACCCAACTTAGGTGGGATTTTTTGCCTTGGTGAGAATAAAGTAACTTTTGTGGTTATATCATAGCCTTTTGCTAAACGGGTTTCTTGAAATCTTCTGAAATAGATATGAATGTTTTCTCCTTCTTGCTCAGCAATATAAAGGATCATTTCAAAAGGCGTTTCACCCTTGGCAATTTGTTTTGTTTCTGGGGCGCGTTTGCGCGTGCCCAGAAAACCTAAGAGTAGACAAATTGCTGTGGCCCCCCCCCAGAGTGCAAAGCCTAAAGGCTTGTGCATGATGAGGTAGATAAAACAGCTAAAGACAATGATAAACAAAAAGATTGTGCCTGCCATTTTGATGTGAAATTCGTGTTTTTGCTCAGTGCCTTTTTGATAATTATAAATGAGGAGAGCGCCGAGATTAATGACAAATGTGGCAACAAGCCCTACAGCATACATGGCTGCTAGAGCCATTTGTTGTCCTTGTGTTGCTATAATAATAAGAGAAAAGAAGATCGCGATACCGATATGGATGCGGTAGAGAGAGGCTCTTTTATTGGTTTCATTAAGCCAATGAAAGCCGTAACGATTGGCAACACGTTCCACTAGTTCACTGCCGGCAACACAGGATGTGTTGATTGCCATAATGAGGCAAAGACTGGCAATGATGGCAACAAGAATACCAAACCATTCCCCTCCCATCATGATACCAAAGTGTGTGATAAGATCTGTTTCGTGAGCGGCAAAATCTATTCTGGGATTTGATAAGACAAGCACAGAAATACAGGGGGTGAAAATGCCCACTGTCAGAGCGAGAAAAATATAAGCTTTTTTAATGTTGTGCCATGATTCAGAAATTCGTGCGACTTGAAGAACCGATTCTACGCCAGCATAAGCCAAAATACAGTTTGAAACAGAGGCCACCATAAAAGAATAACCACCCACAAAGCCGCCGCCAGTGAAGCCTTCAGTTGTTTGTTTAAAACCTTCTTTTATGCGTTCCAAATTACCCACATCAAAATCAATGATACCGGCTGTTAATAAGTTTAGCAGCACAACGGCTGTCATGAGGAATATAATGAAAACAACCCGAGCATTTTCACGAATGCCAAGAATGTTAAGGCCCGCAACAAGCCAAATAATGGTCAGTTCTGCTATGAGCTTAATATGCCAGCGCATTTCAAAAGCAATGGAAGCTACGTTTTCAACAGCACTGACAGCGGAGATAGCTGCTGTGAGGACATAGGTGATTAAAATAGATGCCACAGCAACAAAAGAGATAAAAGGACCTAATACGAGATAGGAAAAATTATAAACACCACCACCTTTCATTTTATGGCGCTCTAAGATTTCGGCAATTTTGATCATGCGCGTTGAAAGATAGCGAATAAAAAGAGAGGTTAGGGGGAGAAAGATAATGGCAGTGACACCAATGTAGCGATAAGCCTCGCTGGGTGCATAGTAAATGCTTGTTAACTCATCCATTAAGGTGATGACACCAATGGCAAGCCAAGACAACCACAGCATTCCTGATTTATAATAGGATAAGAGATCTTTTTTTGTGAAAAGGTAAATCGCAATCGAAATAAGGATGGCATTTAGAATAATAAAGGTCATAAAAAAACGTGCTAAGAAATCCTTGCATAAATGTCAGTGACGTACACCATGTTATTTAGGCAAAGGGATTATTGATATCAGCAATATCCTCCCAATAAAGTAAATGTGCTGTTCTTTTTTTGACATCTGGCTTGAGCCATACAAAACTTTTATTTCTTTCAAAAATGCTGCAATCAGGATCTTTAAATGAAGGGGACCAATATCCTGCATTCAGATATTCAATGCCATCTATTTTTTTATGTTTGGGCGCATGTGTATGACCGCAAATGAGTCGGTTCACTTTTGTAATTTTTGTGGCTAAGGTGATGATTTCATTTGAAATAGATATTTTTGTAATGGGTTTAATTGGCTCAAAATTATGTACATATAAAAAGAAAAGGGGAATCAGTAGAGGTAAGATAATGTACATCCACGAAAAAGAAACGTTCCAAACAAGGTGTAATAAAGTGACAATCTGAAAAGAGAGGTAAAGCAAAATAAGAAAAAGGAGAGCTCTATCAAGCCACAGGACACGCATTATTTTAAAAACATTCCAGGCAACAGGGTGAGCATGGAGTTCTCGTAAGGCGCGGACCATGCTGGGTTCTGCATTCGCATTTTTGGCAATGTCTTGGTATTGATCTTCTATTGTGAGCGGGTTTTTTATGCGTGGCATGAGGTTGTCGCGTATTGAAATCAAGCATGTGGCCATTGCGCCAAACAGCCAGTCTACAATGAGGAAAGGCTGTGTTCTCATCGTATTAAGATAAAACTTTAGGTAGCCAGTAAAAGAAAGCAAGAAAGTTTTGTCAACATGCGGGTTAAAAACGCCCATACCATTAATCATATAGCGATGTGTTAAATTGCCAAAAGGGAGACGGATAAAGGCTTTGCTGGGACGTTTGAAAAAAGGCGTTACAGGGTTTAAAATGCTGCAATACGGATCGTATTGATTGCCGTGTTCCACGAGGGTGTCATTATTGCTAATATAAAACCAGTGGCAGAACCGTACGTGTTTTTTGTTTTGATCTGTGATGCCTATGGCTTCAAGAACGCGTTCTTGAACTGTTTTCCAATGGAGCTCAAGATCATGATTGCCTATAATAAAGATGAGGTCATGCCCCTCTTGTACAAATTGATATAAGGCTTGAAAAAAAACAGGATGGTGCTCAATAATTTTCTCAATTTTAAAAAGCGATTTTTCTTCTTCTGAATTAAGCCCCCGTTTTTTTTCTAACCAACTGATTTTAAAGTTGGGGTTTTCCGGAAAGGCCATGACACTATCAAAATCGAAAATGTCACCAGCCAGTATGAGTTCAATATCCTTTTTTATGTTTTGTGTTGCCTTTTGTATTAGGTTGGCTACGTGTTCATCAGAGAAATAATCTTTACGATTAAACTTTTTCCATAGGGGCCGTTTTTTACGTTCAGGTTCTGCTATGGTGAGATGAAGATCACTTAAGATAAAGGAGTGTTTTGCTTTTTTAAAAGGAAGTACCATAAATAAAGAGCAGCCATATCTATTCTTTTGTTGCTTGTCATGTAGATATTGTTATGGGTCGTATAATATCAACTAAAGATTAGTTTTGTAAACAGTGTTTTTTATATTGTATGGCGCTTTCGATAACAACTTGAATAATAAACAGGAATCGATTTATAAATTTAAATCACAGTAACGGAGTATATTATGTCTAAGAAAATAGTGCTTATTGATGACGAAGAAGATTTTTTAGAACTTATGACGACCATGCTTGAATTTCATAACTATGATGTGACAGCCTATTCACAAGCAGATCAGTTTGTGGCTAAACTTGATGAAGAAACCTATGATCTTGTGGTAACAGATTTACTCATGCCTGTTATGACGGGTTTCGAAGTTTTGGAAAATATTAGGGCAAAGGAGTCCTATAAGAAGATTCCGGCAATTGTGCTTACAGCTAAACGGCTTAATGGAGATGAACAGAAACTTATTAAGAAGTATGGTGGTCAGGTTCTTGAAAAGCCGTTTGAGCCTCAGGCTTTAGTTAGTAAAATTCAAAGTTTATTAATGTAGTGCTCAAAAGTTGTAACAGCCATATTTAAAGAGATTAAAGAGAAAGTATATTATGAAAAATAAAAAAGAGCGGGAAATTATTTCAATTGAGTATACTTTTGTTTTTGACGAAAATGATGAAAAGAAATTTGAGATTAAACTTGATGCACAAACACTTGATTTGATTCATTCTGATTCTCCAAAAGAATATCCTGAATGGACGCTTCTTGAGAATAACCGTTGTTCAAATTGTACGCTCAAAAAAGAAAAGGGAAGATACTGTCCTGTTTCCATGAATATCCATGATCTCGTGACCTCATTTAGTCACTTAATGTCACATGAAATTGTTACGGTTGTTGTGAGAGCACATGATCGCATATACACAAAAGAGGTTCCCATACAAAAAGGACTGAGTTCTTTAATGGGTATTTACATGGTGACAAATGAATGCCCTGTTATGTCAAAGCTAAAACACATGGTTCGATTTCATTTGCCTTTTGCCTCACCTTTGGAAACTGTAAATCGTATTTTGTCCTCGTATTTGCTGGCTCAATACTTTCGTGCGCGAAATGACCAAACAACTGATTGGGATCTTGTGCATCTTAAAGATTTATATCAAGAAATTCGTATTGTGAATCAGGCGATTATGAAACGCATGGTAAATTTGGACAATAAAAACGATGCCCACCTCAATGCGCTGGTTTGTTTAGACACCTTTGCCATGGCAATTTCTTATGTTGATGATACGAGTGTCTTAAGTAGGCTAGAATCTGTTTTTAGTTCTTATCTTGATTGAGGTGCTATATTGTTGATTTAGAGGGCGTCGTATTGCTGCTATCGTCTGTTTTGGGCGTTTCTGTATTTGTGTAGGAAATTTGAATCGTTTTGTAGTTACCATCTCTAATGAGAACAACTTCTTTGTTCTTTTTATCTAATAGTTTGTAGCGCAATGGCATGCCCTGTGAATAATGGCGTCCATTAACACGTATGATGCGGTCCCCTTTTCTTAAGCCCATTTGATAGAAAACAGAATCAGTAATAATATCTGTAACGAAAATACCGCCACGAGAACGATCATAATAAAAAGGGAGAATTTTCTTCATCAAAGGTTCAAGATAAAAATCATTTCGTTCTTCCCATGCTGTGATTTCAGGCTTCACACCGAGAACGTTGATGACATGATTTGTTTGTTTTGTGGTTGAAAAGAGTGGTGTGCTCACAGTGTATTCAGGAGCGGGCATGTATTGTTTGTATGTGCCGGCATTGATTTGCGTGTTCAGTGCCGTCAGCTTGCTCGATAAAGATTCAATAGTGCTTTGTTGTTGTGTGATTGTTGCTTGTAGTGCTGCCATTTGTTTTTTTATGGCGGGTTCAATATCGTTTGTTTGTTTTTGAGCAAGTTCTGTGAAGTATTTATTGTTTAAATCAGAAATTTGCAGGCCAAAAAACCCCACAGTCAGCATGATAACGATTAATAATGTAAGATAAATGAAACTAAGTGTTTTACTCATAAAATTCTCCTGGCTAAGCCATAAATGGCACCGTACTACTTGATGTCTAAGATTTCAATAGCCCAATGCCTAGAACACTATAAAATTGCAAGATTATTTCATTTTTGATAGCTGTGCTTAACTGGAGGCGTTGATGAATCTTGAGAAATTAGGCGTTTTAGTATTTCTTAAATATTTTCAGGAGTTTGGTGGAGCTAGAAAGCACCTGGTTGCCTCATTGCGTGAACTATTGCTTGCCACATCTGAGTCCATAGAGGCTACAAATCGTATAACTGCTGAAAATCAGGCATTTAAAAAAATCGACTCTGTTGAAACTATCCTAGCCCTTGTTAATGATATTGTGAAGACCACGGCTGGGCGTTTACGAAGCGCTGAAGGTTTAGCCACTAAGATTTCAGAGGAAAAAATCAAAAAAGAAATGATGCAAACCATGATTGAAGCCATAAATGAGGAGATTGAACAGGTCTCTGATCGCGTTGACCCTCATAAACAAGCAAAAATTGATGCCCTCATGACGGTTCGAAATGTTTTTACTAGACAATTGTATGATGATTATATTTATGGAGAAGAGGTTGACGGATGGGATGAAAGCGATAAGGTTGTTAATGAATAAGGCCTGCGCGTGAATTCTTTAAAGGAGGTTCTGTGAGAGAAAGTGCCAAGAAAACGATTATTATTAAGCGTTACCAAAACAGAAAGCTGTATGACACACAAAACTCAACATATGTTACTCTTGATGATATAGGAAGCATGATCCGACACGGTGAAGATGTGCGCGTTATTGATAATAAATCAAAAGAAGACCTCACGAGCATTACCCTCACTCAAATTATTTTTGAAGAAGAGAAGAAAAATAAAAGTCTTTTACCACTTCATACCTTAAAAAATATTATTCGTGATGGTGGTGGTGCCATTAAAGACTTTGTAAACAAAACAACCGATACCGTTCACACACGTATTTCAACGGCAAAGGACAGTGCAGAAACAATTTATTCTAAATTTGAAGATGTTCTAGGACATGATGAAGAAAACTTAATTAAAGAGATGTTTCAGAAGACTCAAGACCTATCAAAAAACATTGAAGGTAAAATCAAATCAACTGTAGGCACGTTTTCTCATGTGAGTGGGCTGCAAAATGAAGTGCGAAAACTCAGACAGCGTGTGCTTTATCTTGAGAAAAAACTTAGACAATACGAACAACGTTAGGTTCGTTGTTGGTCCAGCCATGTGTCTTAATAAACTTTTCAATAAACGACTTCTCTTTGTCAGTGGAAAAGGTGGAGTAGGGAAAACATCAGTGTCCGTGCTCCTCGCTCTTTTAAGTGCAAAGCTTAAAAAGAAAACACTTCTTGTTGAAATGAATGCGGCAGGTCGCATTGCGCCCATTTTTAAATGTGATAGTATTGGGCATGATGAGGTGGCTCTGGCGCCTTATTTGTCTGGTATCAACCTTTTGCCAAAACGTTGTTTTGAAGAATATGTCTTGAGTCAGGTTCGTTTCAAGAAGATCTATGAACTTTTTTTTGATAACAAGTATGTTACAAACTTCATTAGAGCTGTGCCGGGGTTAAATGAGCTTCTCATGCTAGGGAAAATTTATGATCTTGAAAAAGATTATAAAAGTCGTGTGATGGGAAAAAAAGAATATGATCTCATTATTGTCGATGCGCCCGCAACAGGTCATGGCTTATCAGCACTTGAGGTGCCTAAAGTTGTGATGGACGCTGTGACAGTAGGTCCTTTACACACGCATGCCAAACACATTCTAGAATTGTTAGCCAATAAAGAAAAAACCGCTTTTTGTATGGTAACTTTAGCAGAGGAAATGCCGGTTTGCGAAGCCAAGGAATATTCTCGGGCGATAAAGTATCGTACAGATATGGGGTTTGGTCCTCTTTTTGTTAATGCGCTCATGGAAAAACCTGAGAAACTTAACATAAAGGGGTCGTTAAAAAATGATTTTAAAATATTTCAGGCCTATCATGAATTGGCCAACAAGCGATACCAACTAAATGCTACGCATAGAAAAGAAATTGATCGTTTATTTGACGGTTTTTCTAAAGTGTTTTTACCCTATCAGTTTAAGGGTCTTTCTGAGCAAAAGGATTTTGGTAAGCTGGTACAACAATTAATAGGGGATGTGTCGTGACAGAGTGTGGACAACATATTTATCTTGTTTGTGGCAGTGGTGGGGTTGGCAAAACAACAACGTCTGCTAGTTTTGGGCTCAAACAAGCTATGGCGGGAAAAAAAGTTATTGTTCTGACCATTGACCCTGCCAGAAGATTGGCTACAGCGCTGGGTTTAGAAAAATTGTCTGACACACCCAAGAAAATTGACATTTCTAAACAGTATAAAGGCCCCGGCGAGCTTTATGCCATGATGCTTGATACCAAGAGGACCTTTGATCGCTTGGTGGATAAATATGCTAGCTCAACAGAGGCGCGGAATCGTATCTTTCACAATAGCATTTATCAACATTTGTCAAAAATGCTTGCTGGCACTCAAGAATACATGGCCATGGAACGATTATATGAAGTGGCGAAAAGTCAGGAGTATGATGTTTTAATCGTTGATACCCCCCCCATGCAAAATGCCATAGAGTTTTTGCGGGCTCCTGTAAAAATGATGGATATGATTAATAATTCCATGTTGCACTTACTGCTTAAGCCAACCATGTCTTTGGGAAAGTCAGGGTTTAGGTTGCTGGAAAGAGGGTCTGAGCAGGTTTTAAAGATATTCGATCGCATTACGGGTTTTGCTTTCATGCAAGATTTATCAGAGATGTTAATAGCTTTTAAAGATTTGTTGGCAGGGTTTGAAACCAGGGCGGGTGAAGTTGATGATTTATTAAAAAATAAAACATCAGAATTTATTTTTGTTACAACCACTTCAGAGCATGCGTGGGATGAACTGAGGAAGTTTTATAATCAGCTGAAAGAAAGAGACTATAAATTAGGGCGTGTGATTGTTAATAGAGTTTATGATGGTGATGTTTTTAGTCCTGCCAAATTAAAGGTGTTGCATACAAAACTGAAAAAAGAAGTGGGTGCTCATACAGCAAATAGCTTGGTCGATAATTATAAAAAATTCTTGCCCCTGATTAAAGAAGATAGAAAGCAGATCAAATCTTTTGAAGAGCTTGTTTCCAAAGACAAGGTTACAACCATTCCTCTTTTTTATGGGGATGTTTGTGATGTGAAGGGGCTTTATAAGATGAGCTGTGCTTTGTAGTTAGTTGCTAGTTTTAATGTTATCATTAGGCACAAAAAAACCCCGCTTCCTTTTGGAAGCGGGGTTTTTTGTTTTGTAAATTAGATAGCAGTTTTGCTAAAGCGACATCCCGTATAATCAATGCTTTGCATTGATCACGGGATGAACATCTCGTAAATTTTCATGCGATTTGAAATCGCCTGAAAATAACGATCTGTTACATCATGCCGCCCATGCCGCCCATGCCGCCCATGCCGCCCATGCCGCCACCTGGCATTCCAGGAGCAGAATTTTTGGATTCGGGTTTTTCAGCAACCATAGCTTCGGTTGTGATCATGAGGGCAGCAACACTTGCTGCATTTTGAAGTGCAGAACGTGTTACTTTTGTAGGATCAATAACACCAGCTTTGATGAGGTCTTCATAAGCATCTGTGTGCGCATTGTATCCATAAGAATCTTTACCTTCGAGAACCTTGTTAATAACAATAGCGCCTTCAATGCCGCTGTTAGCAGCGATTTGGCGTAAAGGTTCTTGAAGTGATCTTTCGATGATGGTCACACCAAAAGATTCTTCTTCCGTAGTTTTAACGTTTTTAAGACCAGCAGCAGCTCTTAAGAGGGCAACACCACCACCAGTGACAATACCTTCTTCAACAGCAGCGCGTGTGGCATGAAGAGCGTCTTCAACACGGGCTTTCTTTTCTTTCATTTCTGTTTCTGTGGCTGCGCCAACATTAATAACCGCAACACCACCAACGAGTTTTGCTAAACGTTCTTGGAGTTTTTCACGGTCATAATCTGAAGTTGTTTCTTCAACTTGTTGACGAATCACACTAATGCGTGCTTGGAGTTCTTCTTTGTTGCCAGCGCCATCAACGATTGTTGTGTTTTCTTTGTCGATAACGACTCTCTTGGCTTGGCCAAGGGCTTCAAGACCAACTGTGTCGAGTTTGATGCCAAGCTCTTCAGCAACCAATTGGCCACCAGTAAGAGTAGCAATATCTTCAAGCATTGCTTTGCGACGGTCACCAAAGCCTGGAGCTTTAACAGCACAAACTTGGAGTGTACCACGAAGTTTATTAACAACGAGAGTTGCTAAAGCTTCACCTTCGATGTCTTCTGCAATGATGAGAAGAGGTCTGCTCATTTTGGCAACGCCTTCTAATACGGGGAGAAGATCTTTCATGTTGGAAACTTTTTTCTCGTTAATGAGAATGTAACAATCTTCAAGAACGGCTTCCATTCTTTCAGGATCAGTTACAAAGTAAGGTGATAAGTAACCGCGGTCAAATTGCATGCCTTCAACTACTTCAAGGTTTGTTTCCATACCTTTAGCTTCTTCAACAGTGATAACGCCTTCTTTGCCTACTTTTTCCATTGCTTCAGCAATGATGTTACCAATTGTTTCGTCGTTGTTAGCAGAAATAGTGCCTACTTGAGCAATCTCTGTATTGTTTTTTACAGGTTTAGAGATTTTTTTAAGTTCTTCGACAACAGCGACAACAGCTTTATCAATACCGCGTTTGATAGCCATAGGATTATGACCAGCAGCAACGTATTTTGTGCCTTCACGGTAGATAGCTTGTGCTAAAACCGTAGCTGTTGTTGTGCCATCACCAGCGATGTCAGAAGTTTTTGAAGCAACTTCTTTCACCATTTGCGCGCCCATATTTTCAAACTTATCTTCAAGTTCGATTTCTTTTGCTACGGTTACCCCATCTTTAGTGACAACAGGTGAACCAAATGATTTATCTAAAACAACGTTACGGCCTTTTGGACCTAGAGTTATTTTAACAGTATTGGCGAGCATGTTAACGCCAGCTAGAATTTTTTGTCTAGCAACATCATCAAATATAATTTCTTTAGCCATGAGTTTTCTCCAAATTAGTCACAAAGCTCATTAATCGCTTTGTGATTAGTTTTCAATAACGGCTTGAACATCCTCTTCACGCATGATGAGGTATTCGTTGCCATCAACTTTAATTTCTGTTCCGGAATACTTTGAGAAAAGGATTTTATCGCCAACTTTAACATCAAGAGGCAATACTTTACCATCTTCTAAAGATTTACCATTACCAACAGCTAAGACTTCACCTTCTTGGGGTTTTTCTTTTGCTGAATCAGGAATGATTATTCCACCTTTAGTTTTTTCTTGTTCTTCAAGTCTCTTTACGATGATGCGGTCATGTAAAGGACGGATTTTCAGAGTGTTTGCCATATTCAGTACCTCCTTAATCGGTTCTTATTTTTCGGTTCTCGGTTCTCGTTTTTATCAAAAACCGAGTAACTGAAAATGATATGGTTACAAATTAGTAATCTTTGAAAGATCTGGTCATATATTATACGACCTCTAATTATTGTGATGGTGAATATAGACATATTTTGTCCAATGTCAATAGTGCTAAG
>JAHJDR010000068.1 GCA_018812345.1 bacterium
AAATAACACAAAGCGAATACGTGGAGCTTTGTGACTAAAACGAAGGTATAGGCGAGCTTTACGAGCCTAAATAGCCGCGATAGAAATATAAATAACACAAAGCGAATACGTGGAGCTTTGTGACGATCATAAGGTTGTAAGGATAACTATGTCTGCGATTACAGGTACAAATACGCCTCCTGTCGATCAAGCCACTACAGAAGCTACTGGCCAAGAAGATTCTAGTAAAATCACTGGTAAAGAAGCCTTGGGCATTGCTGGTCAGATTGCAAGTGCTGGACAACAAATTATGGGTGCAGGTCAACAAATCGCCGGAGGTGGCGTGCAAGAACCTGGTACAGGATTTGTTCCGGAACAACCCACTCTTGATAAATTAGCCAAACAACAACAGAAAAGGCCAGATGTTGTCCTGCCACCAGATGTGCAAGCTAGACGCGACCAACTCTGTGAAAAATTAGGCCTGCCTTCAACAGCCAGTAATCGAGAAATTGAAATTGCCCTGCGACAAGAAAAACAAAAAATGGAAATTGGTGGCAAATACAAGGGTCGGTCTACAGGTCTCGATGGCAATTATGGGAGTTCTCGCAATACAAAACTAGAAGGCTTACTCGCTGAAAAAAGAGCTAAAGCAGAAGCAGAAGGCCCTGTTGCCCAAGGAGAAGACGGCGCTGAAATAGATCCGGAAACAGGTGAACCTGTCACTCTTACAGATGCCAAAAAAGATGCCGAAGAAAAAGAAGTTGATGAAGAGCAAAGTCAAACCGACCTAGAACAACAACTCGCCGCCCAACTCAGTGATCGCGATAAAATTAAGACTGTTTAATCCAAAAGAAGCCATTCCCTTAAACTTAATCAAGGCAAGCCACTTTTCGACGAAAAAGAAGGTTCGGACACTTCTAGTAAGTACAGATGTTTCCTGTAGTAAAGCGACGTGTCGAGAGCCGTCCATCTACAAGCCTCAAAAGACACGAACGCGCTAAAAATCTACGTAATATTGACTAAGCAGCCGCGGGCACTTGGAGTGTACGGAAGGAAATTTCTGTACTTGCTAGAAGTGTAAATCTGTCAAAAATGGGGAACACTTTTCATGACCGGAGTAAGGTCGAAGGTTTACGCGTGTTGACTGACACCTTTAGTTATCATAGAATACTTTCATGAATTTAAATAAAATCCTCACCACAAGCATGGAATGGGTTCGTCCCATGGGTATTTGTATTATCATTTTTCTGGCTAATTTCCTCTACACAGATCCTGTAGCCTACTTTCATCTGCTGGGACCAGGGATTGTTATCTTGATGTGTGGAACAGTGGCTTTTGAAGGATTATTTTTAGGAAGCATAGCTTCGGCTAAAATTGGCTACAAACCTAATCGAGCCTATCAGGTACAATCAGCACTTAATCATTTGGCCACAGCCATCACAGCTATTCTTGTCTTGATTTTTAATTGGGGCCGTTATGCAGATGCTACAATTGTCACGGTCATGCTGATTGTATTTACACTATCCGGTTCAAATCATTTCTGGAATGCCCTTAAAGAAAAGAATTTCAAACCCGTCAATCTCATGCGCCCAGCTTTGAGTCTGATTCTTATTATTTTTCTAATACCACCGATGTTAAAGGCATTAGCGAAATAACTAAAAAGTGGGGGTACCCCAAATTACTCTGGAGTAGCCTGGCACCGTATGAACGTAAAATGCTGCTAACACGAAGATTGTTAATTGGGTCAATTCGTGACTCTTCTTGTTGCTATGCTTTGTTTTTGTAACCACTTAGTGATTCTGTTCAATCGCTTTTCATTATCTGAAATAATATTTTCAATAAACTTTAATCCATTTTTTGGTAATACTTTTATTTTATAACCATTCATCCGTAAAAAAGTATCTGTTAAATAAAATGCCATGCGTTTGTTACCATCAACAAAGGGATGATTGAGTAGAAGAGATTCCATGAGAGCTGCTGCCATGGAAAACAAATCATCATAATATCCTGTTTGCGGGCGATACAAAGCACTTTCCAAAAGTCCCATATCACGCACACCATGCGCACCACCAAATTCATCGATGATTGTTTGATATAATTCGAGGGCTTCTTCTAAGGTTGGGTAGAGAGTCATTTTGCTAAGAGTTTCCCAAGTTCACGATTTTCAGAAATAGAATCATTCATGTGCTTGATAAATATTGGTCTGACTTTACGACGTTTAATATAGTCTCTCAGGGCATCTGTGAGCATACCTGAAATATTTTGATGTGTTTCCTTTGATAATTCTTTAAACTCATTCCACACGTCTTCATTGACTATTGTACTAATCTTTTTACTCATAAACTCATTTTAGCATCGTTTTCTTGATATTTCAAGATGTATCAAGACAATTGATTTAATGGTGCGCAAGTTTATCAATTTGATAACAAAGCCAAAACTATGAGGCATTGTTTACCTATTCATAACATCTGTTAACAACTGTTCATGATTACAAATCAAATTTTTCCCAACCATTTCATATCACTAAAAATAATAGGCCCCATGACTTAATCTGGCAAGCATTTTGCATATTTAGAGACTGATATATCAAATAACCATGGTTATCAAAGGAGGCACCATGACAAAACCAATTTCTGGAAATCCCAAACCACTAGATTCTGTTGAGCAAAGCATCGACAAGACAACTGTAAAACCCGAAACAACTGCCCCAACCGCCACACCAGCAGAAGGCGCAGAAGTCCCAAAAGAAAAACCTGCTCAACCCCAAGTCAGAGATGAGGTGGTGCCACAAGAACAGGTTGAGGCAGATGAAAGAGCACGGGAACTTGCTGGCGAAGCCGACGTTGTTAGCGGTAGATCTGGAGTTACGGGAGCTGCTGACTCTAGTTACAAAAAGGAAGATGTCAAAGCAGAAATTACATCCATTCTAAAAACAAGGTTTGCAGGTCTGTGCAGAGAACATAACATCAGTCCTGGTGATCTTAAGCTATCAATAAATTTCGAGTATAGCACGGATGGTCTTTATGCCCACGCCACTGTAGATATGGAAAACAGTAATTTTAATACACCTAACTCTGTACAAGCTGAAATAGTCAATCAAATGAACCGCACCGGAGGAAGAATACTTCAAGCTCGTTTGCAACAAAGCTTAGGCATGACTCCTATGAACCTTGAAGGACCAACAGAAGGGGTGCAAATATATAAAGAGAACATTCGATTTATTTTTTAAAAACACTCATCATGCCTTTTAGTGTTAAAAGAATAGCGATTCTATTTAGTCAAGGCTAGCGACCGCACGAATTTGTTCTGGTTCATAAACTTTCGCTGTCTGGGGATGAGTTTGGGATAAAACTCTTATGGCCCCAGGAAATACCTCAATAGCCCTATCAAACAAAGGCAGGGCTTGATCAATTTCTCCTAAAAATTCGTAATAACCAATACCAGCTTCTAAAATGCTATAGTGATAGGGAGCAAGTTTCAAAGCTGTTTCAATGTTGTGCTTATCTTCAGCCATAACAGGCAATCCCATACGGCGTGCTTCGCGCCACTTATTTGCATAAGAAAGTGAGACAAAATCAAGAGTCGATAATGCGAGCGTAATCTCACCTTCAGGGGAAGGTCCAAAAATTCCCAAAGCCCCATCCAGTGTATAATCAACTGTATCGCCACCACCAAAAGTAATAGGTACAGCGGCACGTGTGTGGTGCACTGATTCGCCATTTGCCAAATACTCAACTGATAGAGCCTGAGGGTTCAAACCCGCCACCAAAGCCGCTCCATAATAGACATGAGCGATACCCTGACATGGACCTCTCTGAGCCTGGACCGTTTCAACAGCCCCAAGAGTTAGTGCATCAGCCACGGGAAAAATATTCCATTTTGTTACCACATGATCAACGATAGCATCTAGCAAGGTTACAGTTGCTTCAGCGCCCCCTGCCAAGTCCTGAATTTCTTGAATCATGCGATCATCTGTATTTGTAGCTGGATCGTAATCGGTAAACAAATAGGGAAGACGAATACCTGTATTCTGATAAAGGGCTTTTGCCATGCCAGACACATCGAGTGGGTCTTGATTAATGGCATTAACAGCCCACTGATAATACTCTGTTGGTGAAACAATACCATCTGGTGCTGTTCTTGCAATTTGAGGTTCTTTTGTTTTTTCTCTGGACGTGTAGGTTATGCCAATATCCAAATCCTCAGCTTTCACTTGTTCAGGCAGCCACTCTTGACAATGCGTGTAGGCACCGGGATCAATATCGCGAAGAGATTCACAAACAGTATTTGGCATAATGATATTACTCTTATTTAAGAAATGGCAGATAAAATCAAGCCCCCTCTGAAACTACCATCTTTCCCTTTTAATCGGCAATTTGCCCTTAAAGTTGCGTCCAAAATAAAAAAAACTATCTGTTTGTTTTTATTGCTGTTAATTAATGGGGTTAATGAGTCACCCATTAGTAGTTCGTGTCAACTAGAATAAAAGGTCTGATCAAGGTACATAGGTAACAAAAAGTTCAAGGCACATGGGTAACACATGATATAAGGGTATAGAAACGCCGTTTATCACGTCATGAATCGTGGCCAAAATCTTCAAAATATATTTCCATCAAATATTCACTATCAAAAGTTTTTGAGTTTAAATGAGTGCTTGGACACAAAAGTGTCCGTTTATTCAATAATTTTAATTCATCTCCTATCTTTTTAGATCCTTTTTTACTACTCAGTCAAAACACCATAGCAACTAAACAACAATTTATACACCTAGGAGACACAATGGATTTTCAAAGTTCAAAAAATCATCAATATCTATTTTTTATTATCTTAACAGTTTTCTTTATCAGCTTTTCTATAGGCTGTAATGATGCCAGCAACAACGCTGCATCGATCAAGCAGCTTTCGTACGTTGTATCTGGAGATTATACCTCAACTGATGTGGGATCAACGCTCGACGGGTTTTCCGTTGAATTTGAAGACCAGTCTGGTTGTTATGGTGGTTACGACGCCTTTACACGTGGTGATTTTAATGGTGATGGTTATGATGATTATGTGTTTTCAGATGCCTGTTATAATGGAACAACAGCTGCCACTCCTTATAGTGGTCGGGTCTATTTGATATATGGACCTGTTACTGTCACAGACTTTGCTTCTGCTGATGCTATTTTTGACAGTGAATCAACCATAACCGGAAGTGGTGGGGATCAATTTGGCAATTCGCTGGCTGCTGCTGATTTGAATGGTGATGGTTACGATGAGCTTGTTATTGGAGCTCCTTACAATCACTTAACCCCCTCATCAGAAAAACAGATGGGAGCCACATACATTATTTATGGTTCTGCGACTGATTTAAGCGGAACTTATAACATATCAACAGATATAGGCATTTCTTCATCTATTTTACAGGGTATTACCATCACAGGACAAAATCGCTACGATAAAGCAGGCTACGCAACTAGCCCCGGTGATGTGAATGGTGATGGCATTGAAGACTTATTAATTGGCGCTTCTTCAGATGACACAGCTGATTCAGGTGCTGGAGCTGTTTATCTGTTGTTTGGAAACACTAGTTTTAACAGCCAGTTTACCACTGATGAACATGCCACATCAGATATTGGTCCCACTAACACAATTACAGGTGTTGTCTTTACAGGAGAAAATTCTGGAGATAATTTGTACAATGCTTCAAGAGCGGGTGATGTTGATGGTGATGGCATTGACGATTTTATTCTTGGCTCTGAAGATTATAATTCATCTGCTGGGGCCGCATATCTTATATATGGTGTTGATATTGATCTCGGCACAGCAAGCACTTCATACAGTTTAACCGATGTGATTGCGGGTAGCACAGATTATGAAGGGGCTAAATTTTATGCTGGCAATTCAAATGATCAAGCTTCTGCTGGCATTGATTCTGCCGGAGATGTCAATGCAGATGGTTATGCCGATATTATTATTGGTGTGTTATATGATTATGACGAAAGTGGATCCAGTGATCGACCTGGTTGTGCTTATCTTGTGTCTGGTTCAGCCACAAGGCACACGGGCTCTTATGAGCTTAACAGTTATTCTTCAACATCATCAAATTACCAGGCAAAACTGGTTGGCGAAGATGATAGTGACTACGCAGGCGCAAAAGTGGCTGGTGTTGGTGATGTGAATGCTGATGGATACGATGATGTGCTCATTAGCGCTTATAAAGCAGATGACTATGGAACAAACTCTGGCGTTGCCTATCTTATTTATGGTCCTATCTCAGGACTTGTAGAACTTTCTGATGTGGGCAGTGCCGTTGATGGTGCTGTGATTGCAGGAGTGACTTCGAGTGGTTATCTGGGAGCTGTTGTGGCCCCTCTTGGCGATTACAACGGTGATGGTGCTGCTGACTTTGTGGTGACCGAGCCCAAATACACCAGTAGTTCTGGTAAAGGAAAAGCTCACTTTATTTTTGGTGAAGCTGTAGCGGCAACAGATACCGATGGTGATGGTTTATCTGATGAAGATGAAGCTACTTTAGGAACAGATCCTAACGATACCGATACAGATGATGATGGTTTGAGCGATGGAGAAGAAGTCAATACTTATGGTACAGATCCTTTAGATGAAGATACGGATGATGATGGCATGCTTGATGGCGAAGATGATGACCCTTTGGCTGGGCCAACACTTATTTTTGATTTATCAGATATCACAATGACAGATGAGAGTTACTATGCTCATTCTACAACGGCTACTGGCGTCACATCGGCAACAGGTCCTGTTGATGAAGCACTGGTCTTTGATGGAGGCAGCTTTATCAGCGTTTCTGATAATGACGCTCTTGATCCTACAGACGCTTTAACCATTGAAACCTGGCTCAGCCCTGATGATTTAACAGTATCTTCTCAGTGGATTCTCATGAGGGGCTACAGTTACAGTGCCAGCAGTCATACCTGGGGTTTGTATATTTATAATAGGAAATTATATTTTACTACAGATACAGCATCGGGCACAGCCAAAGTCATCAGCAATACATTAACTGAAGGCAGCTGGATTCATGTAGCTGCTGTGTATGATGGATCACAGGTTTCACTCTATATCAATGGGGTCTTAGTAGATACAGCAACACAAACAGGGAGTTTATTTACCACTCCTCAGAACTTATCTATAGGGTGTAACAGTACAACAACCTGCACAGTGCCCTTTTATGGAAAACTGGATGAACTGGAAATGTATAATCGAGCCTTAACAGCAACCGAGATACTTGAAGATTACACAGAGGGTGTACCTGACAAGGTCCTCGATTACAGCTTTGACGATGGGACTGCCACGGATGCAAGTGTTTTAGGCAATCATGGCACGCTCTACGGCGGATCGTCAACAACAGGTATGAGTGGCAATGCCCTGGTTTTTGATGGGAGTACCTATATCAACGTTCCAGACTCAAACTATTTAGATCCTACGGATGCTTTAACCCTTGCCACCTGGCTCAGCCCTGATGATTTAACAGTATCTTCTCAGTGGATTCTCATGAGGGGCTACAGTTACAGTGCTAGCAGTCATACCTGGGGTTTGTATATTTATAATAGGAAATTATATTTTACTACAGATACAGCATCTGGCACAGCCAAAGCCATCAGCAATACATTAACTGAAGGCAGCTGGATTCATGTAGCTGCTGTGTATGATGGATCGCAGGTTTCACTCTATATCAATGGGGTCTTAGTAGATACAGCTACACAAACAGGTAGCTTGTATACAACACCCAAGGACATGTCTATAGGGTGTAATAGCACCACATCCTGCACAGTCCCGTTTTATGGAAAACTGGATGAGTTTAAGATGTATAATCGGGCTTTGAGTGAATCTGAAATATTAATAGAAGCAGGCTTATAAGTATTTGCTGTTTCATTCTTAACGTCTACTAATAAAAAGGGAACCCATTTGGGTTCCCTTTTTTTGTGGACAGCAATGAATGAACAGCAATGAATGAAGACGAAGTGAATGAATGAAGACGAAGGAAGTGAATGAATCAAGAATGAATGAACAAAATGAATGAAGACGAAGGACATTTGAACGGCAGCCGCGTATTATAGGTGATTGCTATTGCTCTTCTGTGTTTTTTGATGAATTTGTTATTTAATTTATTGTTGTAGGAATTTCTCTTGTAAAACTTTTAAATAAAGCTGCTATATTTAGATTTGTATATTGAAATATAGAATACAATATGTTGCTTGTTATAAATTAAACGTAGCTATCTATTTGTTTTGAATTCTGAGTTTTTTATGGATGCTGTAAAAGAGGTTTATGACATATGCAAAAACTCTTTTCGTCTATCTTGCCACTCTTTTCGTTTCTGACTTGCTTTTTTTCGTAGCTCACCAAAGCGCTTTTCTACCCATAATGGATTACCAATAAAA
>JAHJDR010000001.1 GCA_018812345.1 bacterium
AAGATCCTCATTCAAAACGTTTTTACTATGAAGAAATGTTAGAGTGGAAAAAAAGGCAATCTAGCTCACACACAAAAGATGCTTATGAATATTTGAGCCACTGGTATTATTTAGCGATTCGTGAACTTGTGGGCTCAAAAGAGTTTAAAGATGATCCGCGTTGGATTAGTGATCGTCTCGGTGGTAATCTTACAGTTTGGGATGTGAAGAATAGTTTAGAAACACTTGAGCGATTAAAACTCATTGAAAGAAATGGGCAAGGGCAGTGGCAACAAACAACACGCAATCTACATACAGAGCCTGAAGTACACTCATTGGCCGCTTTTAGTTACCATGCGGAAATGCTTGATGTAGCAGAAGGAGCGCTGACTAAGCGAGCTGCTAATGAAAGAAATTTCCAATCTCTTGTAGCCATGATTGATGACAAAACATACGATGCCTTAAAACAAAAAATACAAAATTTTCAGCAAGAATTGATTAGCTTTCTAGAAGGGGAAGAAAAAAACACTAAACCGAATCGTACATCTGAGGAACTTTATGCCGTCAATATGCATATGGTACCTCTTACTGTGCGCAGGAAGGGGGAGAAATGAACACCAATGAAAAACATATAAACTCAGTATCTATTTTATGGGCAACAGGACTTTTATGTTTCTGTGTGGTTGTGCTAATTTCCTGCGGTGGTACTACTGATAGTGGTATTAGCACAGTAGGAAATCCAGGTTTTGATATGCCAACGGGCAAAACAGCTTTTTATAGTCCTGCCACAGACACAACGCCTGTGATCACAGCATCAACAAGTTCTGGTTCTTCTGCTGTTAAATATATTAGTTCAGAATGGGATTCTGGCCATCCTGTATACGAAATATTTAACACATTTCAAGAATACACATATCCTGATGATGAAGGTGTGATTGATTTATCCAATATCTATAAACTCCTTTTTGAAGCAGGCAACAATTATGAAACAGCCTTAGAAACAGTGGAAGAGCTTAATGAAGCCACAGAAATAATAGCGCCATTTGATTTTGGAACAGATGTTGTATCATACACGCATGCCACAGATCACTATGCACTTTCAAAAGATGGTGATACTGTAAACGCGCTTTTGACTTGGATTTGGGACGAAGATCCAAAGTTCAGTTATGGCGTTATTGAAGGCACGTATAATGAAACAACAGGCGATTTAGAACTCAATCTTATCTACATCGTAGATTATGAAACTGATTCTGATTATTGTTTACGCACATACATTTCAGGTAATGAGCTGACTCATGAGTTTACTATTAAATATAGTAAAACAGGATCAGAAGAGGATACCTATACATTGAGCATGGTTGGAACAGGGGTTTCACAAAGTGACAGTGACGATGATTATTTTTTGATCAAGATGTTCGATAATGATAATTTAAGTGAAGATACTGAAGGGCGTTACTATAAGTTTTCAGCAGGTGTAGATGAAGACACTATGAAAACATATGCTAGTGATGGTTTTGAACTCGATGAAATCGATGATCCTAATGGTTATGCAGACATTATTGATGCGCTCACACCATTTGCCATGGACGGTTCAGATCATGCTTTATCAACTGATGATTTTTCTAGTGCAGATCTTACACTAGATTACTAAAATCGCTGCAAGAGCGAAGGGGAAATCAGGACCCTGGTACCAATTGGTGCCAGGGTTTTTTTATTAGAGATTGGCAATAAATCGTTCATACTCTTGATGGCGACCTAAAAAATGGACTGAAATCTGATTAGCATTCTCAGAAAACACAATTCTCACATCATTTGTCACTCGAACGCGTCGATAAGATATTTGTTTGCTTGCTGTTGTGAGGCCTGATACTTTTTTAAGTAGTTGTTTTGATTGCGGGGCATGTTTAAGCAATACAAGACATTTGATTAGAATCTTATGATAAGGCGTTTGTTTTATGTCTTCTAATCCCGATTGATCCTCAATAATCACAGGCCTTGGGGCCAAGGCCATTTCAGCAATGAGATCAGTCGTGCTTAATGGCATGAGCCTTGAGGTTTCATTTATGAGATACTGGGCGCGATCCGTACGTGATTGTGATTTGTTTTCTCGTTTTATAGCTGGTGTTGTTTGAGGTTCTGTTTCTGCTTGGGGCTTTTCTGCTAATGCTGCCTGAGTTTTTTGATATAGTGCTAATCTTTCTTCGCGGTTTAACGGTTGTGGCACAGGATCCTGACTTTTTAAAATAGGGCTTTGTGTAGAGGGGATGATGGCTATTGTTTTCTTCGGTTGTTTTGGAAATCTTTTTTTCACCTCATCAATGACTTTGTCGTGTGTATTCACAGTGGCTGAAACCGTAGCATCCAAAGCTCTTCGGATAGGGTTGGCAGGATGTAAATAGGTGCTGCCATAATAAGCTGATAAGAGTAAGCTGATGAAAAAACAGCCTACAAATCTGGGATCTTCATGACAGAAGAAAAAGTGAATATAAGATCCGATTGAGAGTAAAAAAGAATCAGCAGGTTCTGGTCGTGCTTGCGGAGGTGACATCATATTTCCCATTGATAAAATAAGGAAAGCGGCAACCATGCCACCAATTCGCTCATGAGGGCCTGGTTCAAAAGGATTGGGAGATTTTGATGGCCCTGAAGTTGATTTTTGAGATCGTAAGTGGCTTTTTCTATTTACGATCGAGGCCAGAGATAAGTCTGAACCCGTATTTCTTTGTGTTATTTTCGTTGTTGCTGGAAGTGGCTCAGACAAGGCTGTATAGACAGGATTTAATAAAAAACCATTTGTGATGGGATTGGCAAACATAGGTAATCCTAAATAATAAAGTCACAGAAGCACGTGTTGTCAGGAAATAATTTTAAATAACCAAAAAAAGCAAAGACATTCACACAAGGTCCGTTTTATTTGGACACATTTGTGTCCAGTTTTTCTATAGATAACGTAACAAATGCTTATTCCAACCTTTATTGTAACAGCCATGGGTACTGACAATCTTGAGCAAAAATGTAAGGCCTCAGGAGCTGATCTCATGATTCGCAAACCCTATGATGCCACAGATTTACTAAGTGGTGTAAGGAAATTGATAGGTTGAGCTGAGTCATTAGTTTTTTATTAAGCCTTTCAAGTTATTATATTTTTATCCAAGATCACAGTTGACAGAGCGTCTCTCGTTCCGTAT
>JAHJDR010000069.1 GCA_018812345.1 bacterium
AACCCTGCTAGCCCCATAGCCTTACCCGTATCAGCGCTCCCCACGTAAGAAACAAGCGCTAGTTTTTTCTCTCCCACAACACGCGAATGAAAAACCTTAGCCATGGCTTTAGCATCAGCTTCTCTTTGAGTGGGCATAAAGCCTTCTGATATTAAAAAAGAAAGTCCTGAACGAATACCCACAGCTAAAATGTTTTGCTCTCCTGATGTCACATGAGCGTCCTCAGGAACCTTTGTAAGTATAGATTCGGGTATTTCACTCAGCAAAGAACTATGAATAACAACGCCATGTTCTCCGGCTGTATCTTGTGCACTTTGAGCTGCTCGTATGGCACCGATCTTCATGCCATCTGAGTATTCCATGAGATCAGAACGGGCAAAAGCCGCTTTAATTTTGATATCAGGATAGCGTCTTGAAATGCGATTAAAGGCACGAATAGTTGCACGAAGCATTTTATCAAACTGAATGTATTCTATACTAACAGCAAGCTCATCTCCTGCACGATGAATAATATCTTCAAAATGCCCACCTTCTTTTGCCAACTCATATTCAATCTCGTGCATGAAAATACCGACCTGCTTGGCAACACCACGAGGACCAAGCTCTGCAAACATCTTGGTAAACCCAGACATGTCCACAGCGAGTACAACGCGGTTTTGAAACACGCCTAAATCAGGGGCTGTTGGGTCTTGAAAAGCAGAACCACAATTTTGACAGTACTTATCTGACAAAGAACTGTGATCTTCTCGACACACAGGATTGGCTTTAATCTTTTCAGCTATACTAAGCTCTGGTAAGTGAAGCTTTAATACTGATAAGCCAACTTTGTAGACCGTAAATTTTTGATCAACAAACCCTTTGTATTCTTGATCTTGCAGTAGCGCGCTTGTTCCATAATAGACAGATAAAATCTCTTGCACTTCTTGCGTCACAACAACACGGTGACTACGACTAACCTTAAATCCATCATTATTAAGCGTTGCCTTCAATTGTCTTTGCGCTTTATTGAGCGGCACACCAAAAAGATCATTCTCGTCCTTATAAGCGGCACCCACATCAATGGATGTTGTGAGAACAATATAGGGATTATAGCTTCTAATATAGGCATTCAGCTCTTCGATAACGTGCATCAATCTAAGTAGATTAGTTCTGGAATCATCAGCCTCAGATCCCAAACCACTCACCAACATGAGTTTGCCACCATTAAGATATTTTACAGAAACACCTTGTTCAAAAGCTATCAGCTGAACTTTTTTCACAAGGGCCCGGTATTGTGGTGCCCAAGACCCCACCATAGTTTGTTCATTGATTCCTTGAATATCTACAAAAGCCACGCCCAAATTATCTTTTTCTATACTAATTTCTTCGCTTTGAGGTTTTGGTAGTTTAACCCCACACGCGTCACAAAAACTTTGCCTTTGTGGGTTTGTCACAACATTTGTTTTTGTACATCGTTGGCAAGTTATCTCTCTGACAACAACAGATGGCTCTATTTTCTTAGCTGCAACATCATCATCTTCAGGAAAAGCAGCTAACCATTCAACGCCCCAAAGAGCTGATTCTGAACCCTTACGAAAAGGAGGTGTTTCAAGACCTAAGCGCATTAAGTCATGACCACCTAGCTCAAAAGACCTTTCTACTGCTTGAGAAAAACTATTTAAAGGATAGGGTGATTGATGTTTTTGCCTGGGGGCAAATTGTGTCGAGCCAAAACCAGGATGATTTTCTTGTGTGGTTGTTCTTTTTAGGGTTTGAAGTAAAACATGTTGCGCCTTTTGTCTTAGCGTTGCAACATCACGAATAGGCCCCAGGTTTTCATAGGTCATTGCAGGGCCCGTAACAAGACGCGATAATATCGGTAAACTGGGATCATAGAGCGGTGCGGCTCCAAATCCTGAATAACCCGATAGGGGTACGTATAATCCTTGTTGCATGGTCCACGAATACGTCACATTCTCTCCCAATGTGTTACTACATGCTAAGATGGCATTACTGAGTCAAGAAGACTCTTCTTGAGTATTCTCTACAGCAATCATCAAAAGTTGCTTAAGACTGTACCTTTCTGTTATTTATGGATTATTTCTATTTAGCGTCATCTTTATTAACAAGCTCCCTACAGCTTAACAAATGACACTTTTTATTGGTTTGTAAAAATATTGACGTTTTTTAATAAGATAACAGATAAAGAAAATTGTATTATATTAGGGCGTACAACGATCACGAAGAGAATTATTTATTATAACACCTATGGGCGCGCTGTCGTCTAGTGCATACCATCGCCTGCCTCGTTTGCGGGGCCTAGCAATTAAGGCAAACAATTTACTCTACGCCTAGTTGTTTGACCATTTTATACAAGGACACTTGATGCAAACCAAGATCGCGTGCGGCTTTTGATTTATTACCTTCCGCACGTGTAATAGCTCTTTTAATAACCTGTTTTTTAAGTTCATCCATTTGAAAATAAAAATCGCCTTTATCAAAGATTTTTTCCAGAGACTGATCAATAGAAGAATCTTGGTGCACATGAAAGAAACGGATTCGCTCACCTTCTTCACTCAAGGCCACCGAACGCTCAATAACATTTTGCATTTCACGAACATTGCCCGGCCAAGGATAATTTCTAATTTTACGTATATCCTCATGTGTAGGTGCTTTAAGGTTTTTTTTCATTTCAACAGTATACTTACTAATAAAGAAAGTTAAGAGGTCTTCAATGTCTTCCTGACGATCTCTTAGAGGTGGAATGAATATTGGTAACACATTTAAGCGGTAAAACAAATCTTGCCTAAACTTGTTTTCTTTGACAGCAAGCTCAAGATCACGATTCGTTGCCGCCACAATACGCACATCAACTGAAATCCATTCTGTATTTCCAACACGCTGGATTTCCTTTTCTTGAAGAGCCCTCAATAGCTTTGGTTGGATATGCAAAGGAACTTCTCCTATCTCATCAAGGAAAAGAGTCCCGCCATTGGCCGCTTCAAAAAGCCCTATCTTTTGATCTGTGGCACCTGTAAACGACCCTTTTTCATGACCAAAAAGCTCACTTTCAAAAAGACCTTCAGGAATTGCCGCACAATTAACTTTGATAATAGGTTCCGCGGATCGCTGTGAGCGCTCATGTATGGCGTGCGCAACCACCTCTTTGCCCGTTCCTGTTTCACCATATAAAAGCACTGAAATAGAACTGTTTTGAATCATGTCCACTTTTTGTATAACCGTTTTCAACCCTTTGTCAGCACCAATAATATGTTTTTGAACACCTTGATTTCTGATCTCTTCTTTCAATCTTTTATTTTCTTTTTTCAACTGCTCATGCAATGCCATAAGTGATTCATGATGCTTGGAATTAACAAGGGCGACTGTGGTCGTGGCTAAAATGGATTGAATACTTGTGAGATCCTCTGTTGTGTAAGGCACAAAACTCGGCTTGGGGCCCAACAAAACAAAGCCATGAACTTTTTTCTGAAACTTTAAGGGCAACAATAGATTGAGGTTGTTTTGTATCAGAATTTGCAGTGCAGCATGCGAAACATCTTGGTTGCTTGAAAACTCATTAATAGCATAATCTACAGGACCTAATGGCATTTCTTGAGCGGTAATAGAAGCGGGAAGCTTTTGATAGAGCTCATCAGAGCTCTGATTACCATCTAAAAGTGTTTGTTTTTTAAAGTGGTCTAATTGAGTATTTTGATAATAACAATATACTTGGCCAATCTCAAACTGATCTTTCATAAGGCTCACAAAGGCCGTTAATATTTCATCACTCGTATGTTGCTTGAGCACAGACTCACATGCGCTGGCCATGATGTCACGAAACTTAAATGTTGAAGGAAAGAAAATACGGTCAATAATACGTGCATAGGCCGCATAAATGAGGGCGACAAGCTTAATAAGAATCGATACGAAAACAATGGGATAAATATACGCCGTGGCAACAGCATATTTATGAAGCAAGGGAATAACAAAAAAGAAATCTACAAGAAAAAGAATGGGAATAAAAACAGCAAAACCTAAATAAAAGAATTTTCTCTTTGGTGTAAAACGAAGATCAAGGAAGTTATATTTAAAAAGAACATAGGTCGTAATAAAAGGGAAGCTCAATTGAATGAGTATCACTTCAATGGGAATGAGTGTCGCACTCACATTGTGAGCAACGTAAACAATAAAAGGAATAAGACAAGAAACATTCAATCCCAAATAAACAAGCAGCCTTCGTTTTGTCGTGCTCGATTTTGTCGTAAAGTAAAGATAGCTTGCTGTAACAAAAACAAGAACGCCGCCAATGAAAAACAAGACATTGCTTGTAAAAAGCAAAATCTTATAACCAAAAAAGGCCTTTCCTGAAAAATAATAAACAAAAAGAGCCAACCCCATTACCAGCAAATAGGTTAGACTGATCCCCATTTTAGCAGAGATTGTTGTTATGGCCTGCTTAAGAGAGCGCCGCAGCTGGATCATGTAATAAATCATGTGAAGATTTACCACAGCATAAAAAGCAATGGTAACCTGCAGCAGCAATAAAAATCTCTGTGTCAGAAACATGTCTGCTAAAAGAATTTCAAAAATCCCAATTGTATTGCAAATAACAAAGAAAAGAAAGGCACCTTTGGCTAAGGGTCTAATTACAAAAATAGCCAAACCTGTTAAAATCGTAAAAAGCCCACAAAATAAAAATATATGAAAATATATATTAGCAAAATCTTGTGTCACACTCATAGGAGCTATGTGCAGCGTTCTTTTTTCCCCATGCCTATTAATGATATAATTTACAGGGCTTTTCGTGAGCCGTGCATTCACATCTTGAAAAAGCTGGCTGGTTCCTTGAAAGGCTTTACCATCATAAGATTCGATAAAGTCATACATTTGAAGCCCTGCTTGGGAACCTGACCAAGAACGATCAATCATACCAAAAACCAAGCCATTATCAAAAACAAGAAAACCAGGATGTTGTTTGTTAACAGCCTGTTGTGATTGAACAGCCGTTGCCACGAGAAGACCCAAGGACACGGTTACATAAATAAGTGTTAAAATGACAAAAAGTTTTCTTTTAGTAATTTTTTTTATAAATTCCATATTTGTTCGCCTTTATTAGAAGACCTCTAACACCGCTCTTAATTATACGACAATTATAAAGAGATCAAGTAAGCTTTGCTGCGTTATAGCCAGATGGCTATCTGTCTTTCTGTGAAAACAGGGCAAACACTGTGTTTTGTCTATGATTTCAGGCTATTAACCTTGCTTAGA